>NZ_JBHFOM010000014.1:0-91453 GCF_053543955.1 Colwellia sp. E150_009 | reverse complement strand
CGTCTGTAGCGCCTGCACCTGAAATAAATACTTTTGAACCATTAATAACGTAATGATCGCCTTCTTTTTTCGCTGATGTACTCAATGAGGCGGCATCTGATCCAGACCCAGGCTCTGTTAAGCAATAAGAAGCAAGTTTTTCACCCGTCACTAGTGATGGACACCAAGCATCTTTAAAAACATCTTTACCCCACGTAGCTATCATCCATGTTGCCATATTATGAATAGTCATCATCGCGGTAGTTGCGGTACATCCCATCGCTAACTGTTCGAATATAATTGATGAATCTAAGCGGCTTAAGTTCAAACCACCAGCCTCTTCTGGTGTATATAAAGCACAAAAACCTAATTCACCCGCTTTAGCAATAATGTCTTTAGGAAATGTATGCTCTTGATCCCATTTGGCTGCATTAGGTAATAATTCACTATTACTAAATTGTTTCGCTGTATCAGCGAACATTTGTTGATCTTCTGTTAAATCAAAATTCATAATTTGTTCCTAACCCTTAAATAAGCTCAAGCGCAATGGCAGTTGCTTCACCACCGCCAATACATAAAGAGGCAACACCTTTTGATAAACCTTTATTTTTCAAAGCGTGAATTAGTGTCACCATAATACGTGCACCACTAGCCCCTAATGGATGACCCAGCGCACATGCACCGCCGTTGACATTAACTTTATTTATATCCAAATTCATCTTCTTCACAGCTAACATAGTAACCATAGCAAAAGCTTCATTGATTTCGAATAAATCAACGTCTGCTGCGGTCCAACCAGCTTTATCTAATAATTTAGTCATTGCTCCAACAGGTGCAATAGTAAATTCAGCAGGCTTTTGCGCATGTGTGGCATGAGCAACAACTTTACAAAGAGGTGTTAATCCACGTGCTGTTGCAGTTGATAATTTCATCATTACTAAAGCAGCACCGCCATCAGAAATTGAGCTTGAATTAGCGGCGGTAATTGTGCCATCTTTTTTAAACGCTGCACGTAATGAAGGAATTTTATCTGGGCGAGCATTGCCTGGTTGTTCGTCAGTATCTATGACTGTTTCACTACGTCTGCTTGTTACTGTTACGGAGGCTATTTCATTTTTAAAGGCACCCGACTCAATGGCTGCGTTTGCACGTGATAATGAACGAATTGCAAACTCATCCATATCTTCACGACTAAACCCAGCTTCGTCAGCTGTTTCTTGAGCAAAACATCCCATAGAAATGCCATCATAAGCGTTTTCTAAACCATCAAGCATCATATGATCCAACACTTGACCATGTCCCATACGCATACCAGCACGTGCTTTTGGTAAAATATAAGGTGCATTACTCATACTTTCCATACCACCAGCAACTGCTACCTCAATGGAACCTGCGAGCAATGCATCATGTGCTTGCATTGCTGCTTTCATACCTGAGCCACAAACTTTATTAATAGTAGTACAAACCGTTGATAAAGCTAAATCAGCTGCAATTGCAGCTTGTCTTGCTGGTGCTTGTTTTAAACCAGCAGGTAAAACACACCCCATGATCACTTCATCCACTTGATCACTGTTTAATTGAGCTTGAGCTACAACTGCCTTAATTGCCGTTGCACCAAGCTCTGGGGCAGTAACATTGGCTAAACAGCCGCTAAACCCACCCATAGGGGTTCTTAATGCTGAAACAATTACAATAGGATCACTTTGTGACATGAGATTCTCCAAAATAAAAAAATATGATTTTTAATAACAATATTAAATAGCCTACCTTAATTTAACGTTTACGACAACGTAAACTTTAGTACTAGGATTTAATTTTTAAAAGTGATTTTTAGGCGCTTTATAAAATTAGGTTTGCCGTTAAATTGCTATGAAGTGTTTAAAGAAATGCACTAGTGAATAAATTCAATCACAAAATAAAAAGATAAAAACTTACATAAATCAACTTTACGTTTACGTAAACTTCATGTAGAGTTATTTCAATAATCACAGGAATTGCAAGTAAGCATTATGATGAGCATTAAAGATAAAACAAACCAAGCTAAATATTCAATTGGGGAGTTATCAAAAGAATTTGATATTACAACACGAAGTATACGATTTTATGAAGATCAAGGCTTACTTACACCCACACGTAATGGACAAACTCGAATTTATAATCAACGAGATAGAGTAAGACTGAAGCTAATATTGCGTGGTAAGCGTTTAGGCTTTTCGCTAGCAGAAACAGGTAGGTTATTTGAGCTTTATGATGCTGATAAGTCCAGCGCTAAGCAACTAACCAGCATGATGGAATTAATTAATCAGAAAAAAAATGATTTGAAGCAACAGCTTAATGACATCAATGCCGTATTAATAGAGCTTAACGATTTAGAAGATAACTGTCAGGACATACTGACTAAATTAACTAAATAGATAATACATAAATAACAAGAACATAAAATTACATTAACAACAGTTAACTATATTTAAACAAAAGGATAAACCATGATTTCTTCATTTAGTTCACTTAATTTTAACTTAGGCGAAACCGTTGATATGATCCGTGATCAAGTCAATGCCTTTGCTCGTGATGAAATAGCACCACGTGCAGAGCAAATTGATATTGATAATGAATTCCCGAATGATTTATGGCGCAAATTTGGCGACATGGGCTTATTAGGTATGACTGTTGAAGAAGAGTATGGTGGCTCAGGTTTAGGTTATTTAGAGCATATTGTTGCCATGCAAGAAGTTTCACGAGCTTCAGCTTCTGTCGGTCTAAGCTACGGCGCTATGTCAAATTTATGCTTAAACCAACTACGTAAAAACGCTTCACATGAGCAAAAACTTAAATATTTACCTAAACTTTGCACTGGCGAACATGTTGGTGCGTTAGCAATGAGCGAGCCAAATGCTGGTTCTGATGTGGTTAGCATGAAACTTCGTGCAGATAAAAAAGGCGATAAATACATTTTAAATGGTAATAAAATGTGGATCACAAACGGCCCTGACGCTGACGTTTATGTTATTTATGCCAAAACCGATACTAGTGCTGGTTCAAAAGGTATTACTGCTTTTATTGTTGAACGCGATTACCCTGGTTTTTCTCGTCATCAAAAACTCGACAAACTTGGTATGCGTGGTTCAAATACTTGCGAATTAGTTTTTCAAGATTGCGAAGTGCCAGCAGAAAATATTCTAGGCCAAGAAGGTAAAGGTGTTCGTGTACTTATGTCTGGTCTTGATTATGAGCGTGTTGTTCTTTCGGGCGGGTCTTTGGGCATTATGGACGCTTGTATGGACTTGGTTGTTCCTTATATTCATGACAGAAAACAATTTGGTCAATCCATTGGGGAATTTCAACTGGTACAAGGTAAAGTAGCTGATATGTACACCCAAATGAATGCAGCTAAATCTTATGCTTATATGGTAGCAGCGGCATGTGACCGTGGGGAAACAACGCGTAAAGATTCTGCTGCTGTTATTTTATATGCAGCAGAACTAGCAACGAAAATGGCACTTGATACTATTCAGCTCCTTGGCGGTAACGGCTATATCAATGAATTTCCTGCGGGACGTTTATTACGTGATGCTAAACTTTATGAAATTGGTGCTGGTACATCTGAAATAAGAAGAATGCTTATAGGACGTGAGTTATTCAACGAATCAAAGTAACAATTTATTTTATTACTAGTTAATCCAACTACTGAATTAAATACTACTCGTTGGCTAAAAACAACGTCGTACATTGCCTTGTATTTGGAATAACTAGCTGCAAACTAAACCATTACTAATGTAATTGTTTTTTAAATAAACCAGTTAACAATATAAGGTCTACCGTGGCTAAAATAATTTCAAAAATAAACACTCGCAGTCAAGATTTCTTAGAAAACGCTGCACACATGCAAACACAAGTAGATGATTTGCGTACTCAGCTTGAAGATATAAAACTTGGTGGTGGCGAGCATTCTCGTGAACGTCATATAAACAGAGGTAAGTTATTACCACGCGATAGAGTCAATGCCTTACTTGATGATGGAGCTGCCTTTTTAGAGTTTTCTCAATTGGCGGCGTATAAAGTTTATGATGATAATGTACCTAGCGCTGGCATAATAACGGGAATTGGTCGTGTTGCTGGTCAAGAATGCGTCATTGTTGCCAATGATGCTACAGTTAAAGGTGGCACCTATTATCCACTGACAGTGAAAAAACACCTCAGAGCGCAAGCTATTGCATTAGAGAACAACCTACCTTGTATATATTTAGTTGACTCTGGCGGTGCTAACTTACCAAATCAAGACGATGTATTTCCAGATAAAGAACATTTTGGTCGAATCTTTTTTAACCAAGCGAACATGTCAGCACAAAGCATTCCTCAAATTGCTGTTGTGATGGGTTCATGTACTGCTGGTGGAGCCTACGTACCAGCAATGGCAGATGAGTCTATTATTGTTAAAGAGCAAGGTACAATCTTTTTAGCTGGTCCCCCATTAGTTAAAGCAGCAACAGGTGAAGTAGTTAGTGCTGAAGATTTAGGTGGTGCTGATGTACATTGTCGAACCTCAGGTGTAACAGATCACTATGCTCAAAACGATAATCACGCCTTAAAAATAGCCCGTTCTGCTGTTGCTAACCTTAACCGAGTCAAACCTGTAAATATTCAATTAAAAGAAGTGGCTGAGCCTGATTATCCAACTGAGGACATTTACGGCATTATCCCAAAAGATACTCGCAAACCGTATGACATAAGAGAAATAATAGCCCGCATTGTTGATGCAAGTGAATTTGACGAATTCAAAGCACTCTATGGCAGTACTTTAGTGTGTGGTTTTGCTCATATCTTTGGTTACCCTGTAGGAATTGTTGCCAATAATGGTGTTTTATTCGGTGAATCAGCAGAGAAAGGAGCACATTTTATTCAGCTTTGCGCACAACGTAAAATCCCACTTGTGTTTTTACAAAACATTACTGGCTTTATGGTAGGAAAACAATATGAATCAGGCGGAATTGCTAAGCATGGCGCCAAAATGGTTACCGCTGTTGCCACTGCACAAGTACCCAAGTTTACCATATTAATTGGAGGTAGCTTTGGCGCAGGCAACTACGGTATGTGCGGCCGTGCGTACGACCCTCGCTTCTTATTTATGTGGCCAAACGCCCGAATCTCAGTTATGGGAGGAGAACAAGCAGCAGGTGTTTTAGCGCAAGTCACGCGTGATAAGAAAGAAAAACTAGGTGAAAGTTGGAGTGAATCTGACGAAAAAGCCTTTAAACAACCTATTATCGATAATTATGAACACCAAGGCCATCCTTATTATGCTTCTGCACGTTTATGGGATGACGGCATTATCGACCCTGCTGATACACGTCAAGTATTAGGCTTAGCAATTTCAGCGTCATTAAACAAACCGATTAAAGAGACCAAATTTGGCATTTTTAGAATGTAATACTTAGGTTAAAAGGTAAAAAAACACTCATATGAACACACTTAATGACAAAGTATTATTTGACGTAAATGAACAAGGCGTTGCTACGGTTACGTTAAATAATCCAGATAAACACAATGCGTTTGATGATGAAATCATCAAACAATTAAGGAATATATTTATTCAAATCAGCAATCGTGAAGATATCAGCATAATGGTGCTTGCATCAAACGGTAAAAGTTTCAGTGCTGGCGCTGATTTAGGCTGGATGAAACGCATGGCAAGCTACTCTTATGAAGATAACTTAAAAGATGCCAATGCATTAGCACAAATGCTACACGCCTTAAACTTTTTACCACAAACTACTATTGCTAAAATTCAAGGTGCTGCTTTTGGTGGCGCCGTAGGATTAGCAAGTTGCTGTGATATTGTTATTGCCAGCACCAAAGCAAGCTTTTGTTTAAGTGAAGTTAAATTAGGTCTGATCCCTGCCACTATTGGTCCTTACGTTGTTGATGCTATTGGTCTAAAAGCCAGCCGACGTTATTTCCAAACCGCAGAACGCTTTTTTAGTGATAAAGCACAACAACTAGGTTTAGTTGATGAAATTGCTGAACCCGATGAGTTAGCGAACAAAGTAAGTGAAATAACAGCAATTTTACTAGCCAATGGTAGTGAAGCAAGACGACAAGCAAAAAAATTAAGTCAAGATATTGCTTTTAAAACAATTGATGACGCCCTACTCAAAGATACCAGTGAACGCATTGCTGCTATTAGAGTATCGAGTGAAGGCCAAGAAGGTTTAAGTGCTTTTTTTGAAAAACGTTCGCCAAACTGGCAAAAATAAAAACATTACGGTTCTTATTTAAGGAATTGAAGGAAAAAACATGTTCAATAAAATATTAATTGCTAACCGTGGCGAAATTGCCTGCCGCATTATTAAAACAGCAAAAAAAATGGGCGTTTTAACAGTCGCGGTCTATTCAGATGCCGATAAAGATTCTTTACATGTTCATATGGCCGATGAAGCTATTTACATTGGCGCTTCACCTTCCCGTGAGAGTTACCTTTTAGGAGATAAAGTCATTGCTGCGGCTGTAAAAACTGGTGCTCAAGCAATTCATCCTGGTTATGGTTTCTTATCTGAAAATGCCGATTTTTGTCGTGCGTGTGCCACAAATGGCATAACCTTTATTGGCCCACCTGTTGGCGCAATTGAAGCCATGGGTTCAAAATCAGCAGCTAAAAACATCATGGAAAAAGCCAAGGTACCTTTAGTGCCGGGGTATCATGGTGACAATCAATCTAGTTCCATAATAAAAAAAGCCGCTGATGATATGGGGTATCCTGTTTTATTAAAAGCAACCGCAGGTGGTGGCGGTAAAGGAATGCGTCAAGTATGGAGTGAACAAGAGTTTGAAGAAGGCTTAGCCGCAGCAAAACGCGAAGCCATGTCATCTTTTGGTGACGACACCATGTTAGTTGAGAAGTATTTAACTCAACCTCGACATGTTGAAATTCAAGTTTTTTGTGATAATCACCAAAATGCAGTTTATTTGTTTGAACGAGATTGCTCTGTACAACGTCGTCATCAAAAAGTGATAGAAGAAGCCCCTGCTTTTGGCATGAGCGAAGAATTACGCGCTAAAATGGGCGAGTCTGCAATAAAGTCAGCTCAAGCCATCGGCTACCAAGGTGCAGGAACCGTTGAGTTTTTGCTTGATATTGATGGCTCCTTCTATTTTATGGAAATGAATACTCGCCTACAAGTTGAGCACCCTGTCACTGAAATGATCAGTGGACAAGACTTAGTAGAATGGCAATTACGTGTTGCCGCTGGCGAAACGCTGCCAAAAACTCAACAAGAGCTAGTGCTTAATGGTCATGCTTTTGAAGCACGTATTTATGCAGAAGATCCTGATAATGACTTTTTACCCGCAACAGGTAAATTAAGCTTATTACAGACTCCTATTGAAAGTAAGCATGTTCGAATTGACACAGGTGTTCGTCAAGGCGATGAGGTCAGTGTTTATTACGACCCTATGATTGCTAAACTAATTGTATGGGATGAAAGTCGTGAAAAAGCATTAAAGCGCTTAAGTAAAGCATTGAGTGAATATCGAATAAATGGCGTTACCACTAATATTGACTTTTTGTACAACTTAACGACATCAAAGCCATTTATTGAAGAAGATATAGATACAAGTTTTATTGAAAAAAATAACGACCTTATTTTCCATGATACAAAACAAATTTTACAAAATGAATTACCTATCGCTGCTTTGTACTTAGTTTTGTCAATTCATAAAGCAGCCCAACAAAATGCCCAACAAAGTAATGATCCATGCTCGCCGTGGCATAGTGCAAATGCTTGGCGTTTAAATGAAGCCCACACACATAAACTTATCCTAGCTCATAACAATGAAGAATATAACATTGAAGTTGAGCAAAAACGTCAAGGCACAGATGCATATTATTTAATTAGCATCAACGAAGAACAATTTGATTGTCAAGGTTCTTTAAATGAAGAGCTGATCACCGTCAATATAAATGGCCATCGTAGTCAAGCAACAGTGAGTTGTACTGATAGTAACATCAGCTTATACCGAGAAAATGGTGTTTTTACTTTTACCCATATAAAAGCTGATTGTGGACAACATGAAAATGATGACGGCCATGGTGGTTTAACCGCACCAATGAACGGCACTATGGTCAGTGTATTAGTTAAAACAGGTGAACATGTTTCTAAAGATCAACCGTTGTTAATTATGGAAGCCATGAAAATGGAACATACCATTAAAGCACCCAATGATGGCATCATTAATGAGATATTCTTTGAAGCAGGTGACATGGTTGATGGCGGCGCTGAATTACTCGCTTTTTCAGCGAGTGAAGAGGCATAGAATATGAGCATAAATAATAACGTCCGCCCTCTTTTGCCTAATTACGTAAAAATAGTAGAAGTTGGCCCAAGAGATGGTTTGCAGAACGAAGCAACGCCTGTCAGTGCCAATGATAAAATCACCTTAATTCAAAAGTTGGCTGATGCTGGCATCAGCTATATTGAAAGCGGTAGTTTTGTATCACCTAAATGGGTGCCACAAATGAGCACTTCTAGCGAGGTATTTAAAAAACTAAATCGTAAAGACGGCGTCACTTATGCTGCGCTTACCCCTAACTTACAGGGATTTGAGGGAGCCATAGCAGTAAACGCAGACGAAGTAGCAATTTTTGGTGCAGCATCTGAAAGTTTTAGTCAAAAAAACATTAACTGTACTATCGAAGAAAGCCTAGCACGTTTCACGCCTATTATGACTGCTGCAAAACAGGCTAATATTAAAGTAAGGGGTTATGTTTCTTGTGTTTTAGGTTGCCCATATGAAGGTGATATTTCACCTGCACAAGTGGCTAAAGTTGCTAAAAAGTTGTACCAAATGGGCTGCTATGAAATATCTCTTGGCGATACTATTGGTGTTGGTACACCCGCCAAAGTGATGGAAATGATACAAGCGGTGAGTAACGATGTACCAATAGAAAAATTAGCTGTTCATTTTCATGATACCTACGGACAAGCATTAACAAATATATACGCTGCTTTGCAGATGGGTGTTGCGGTAGTCGATAGTGCTATTGCAGGCTTAGGTGGTTGTCCTTATGCTAAAGGTGCATCAGGTAATGTTGCTACCGAAGATGTGGTTTATATGCTAAATGGCTTAAAGATAAAAACTGACATAGATTTTAATGAATTACTTAAAGCAGGTTGGTTTATTAGTAAAAAATTAGGTAAAGCGCCTATATCTAAAGTATCGAATGCTTATCTTGCTAATAAATCCGAAACAGCAAAATAATAAAGATAAAACTAATATTGAGGAGAATGTAATGGCAGGATTTGACAAAGTAGTGTCAAGCTATGAAGAAGCCATGGCTGGGCTAACAGATAATATGACTGTAATCGCTGGTGGTTTTGGACTATGCGGTATCCCTGAAAACTTAATTAATGAAATTAAACGCAAAGGGACTAAAGGATTAACATTAGTTTCAAATAATTGTGGTGTAGATGACTTTGGCTTAGGTATTTTATTACCTGACCGTCAGATCAAAAAAATTATAGCTTCTTACGTTGGCGAAAATGCAGAGTTTGAACGTCAAATGATGGCTGGTGAACTTGAAGTAGAACTTACACCACAAGGCACTTTAGCAGAAAAAATGCGTGCTGGCGGAGCGGGAATTCCTGCATTCTATACAGCAACAGGTTATGGAACCCCCGTAGCAGAAGGGAAAGATGAACGTCAATTTAACGGCCGTGATTATATTTTAGAAAAATCAATTACGGGTGATTTCGCTATTGTTAAAGCATGGAAAGCCGATAGATATGGTAATTTAGTGTTTAGAAAAACAGCACGAAACTTTAACCCTATGGCAGCTACAGCCGGAAAAATAACGGTTGTGGAAGTAGAAGAAATAGTTGAACCTGGCGATTTAGACCCAGATCAAATACACACACCAGGTATTTACGTTGATCGCTTAATTCAAGGTACATTTGAAAAACGTGTCGAGCAACGTACAGTTCGCATTTCTACAGCACAAGGAGATAAATAATGGCGCTTTCTAGAGAACAACTAGCTCAACGTGTTGCCCAAGAACTTCAAGACGGTTATTACGTTAATTTAGGTATAGGTATACCAACACTTGTAGCTAACTATATTCCAGAAGGGATGGACGTTATGCTGCAATCTGAAAATGGCTTACTTGGTATGGGGCAATTTCCAACTGAAGAAGAAATAGATGCTGACTTAATCAATGCAGGCAAGCAAACAGTAACTATGGCTACAGGCGCTTCAATTTTTGATTCAGCCGAATCTTTTGCTATGATCCGCGGCGGACACGTAGACTTAACAGTGTTAGGTGCTTTTGAAGTTGATGTGAATGGTAATATTGCTTCCTACATGATCCCTGGCAAACTCATCAAAGGCATGGGAGGAGCAATGGATTTAGTGGCGGGTGCAGATAATATTATTGTTACAATGACACATGCTTCAAAGCATGGTGTTTCTAAATTATTAAGTCACTGTACCCTTCCTCTAACAGGAAAAGGCTGTATTAAAAAAGTATTAACCGACCTAGCCTTTATCGAAATTAAAGAAGGTAAATTTCATTTATTAGAACGTGCTCCTGGTGTTTCTGTTGAAGAAATTATTAAGTTAACCGAAGGTGAACTTGTCGTTGGTGAAAACACCCCTGAAATGCAATTTTAATTGACTAATTTTTTTTAACATACAAAAATGAAAAGCAGGTGTTAATAACACCTGCTTTTCTAGTATTAGTAATAAATTTTTGCAAAAAACTCTTCTGCTTACACACTCTAAACCAGCAACTAATATTGTAAATAAATCAAACTTTTTATTAATTCCTTAGACCTTTTAACTACTTAGAAAATACAAAAACATAGACTAATAATTTAATTCTTTTAGGTTTCACAATCATCTCCTTATCAAAATAAGCATGATTATTCATTAATAAAAAAGCAATTTTCTTTAACTAAACGACAAAGAATTTGCTTTTTTGGTCAAAATTAGTGATAATTATACTTGACAAAGAAAAGGCAAAGTATATGAAAGTATACGACGCAAAACCACCGGCCTAAGGGGTTTTCTAATTTTGAAAATCTACGGCAGCGGAGTCACCTCGTTAATAGGTACATCCCGTGGTTTTTTCTTTTAATAATCCATTTATATAAAAGGTTACTAAAATGAAAAAATTATTAATAGCTTCTACTATCACTGTTTTAACATTAACGTCTGTTGTATCGACACCTAAAGCACAAGCTGCGAACATTGCACAAAGTATATGTGAGTATGTGGCTGCTGACGACAAGAAACGCATGCGTTCATTTTTAAAGACGAATAAATTAAAAATTCGTCGTATCTTTGACGGTATTCAGTGTAATGGTAAGAATTTATTAGAGTTTGCATCAGCAAGCGGTTCGGTAGAAACAGGTTCTTTGATGATTGGGAAATTACCAAAGAGAGTTGTTTCTGAGAACTTACCTGCGTTACAAACTGGATCGAAACCATTGATTGATGCTGCAAACGAACGCGTTAGCAGCTAAAAATTATTTTCAACTAGGCATACTACTTAACGCTATTTCACCTTTTAGGTATAAGTGGTGATAGGTAAGAAGATTAATTGTTAATAATTCTATGTCATTTAAAAAAGCCAGCTTCTTAGCTGGCTTTTTTTTCGCATTTTATACTCATATGTATTGTATAAAGTTTACTTAAACACATCATTTCGCCAGTTTTCACCTAACTTATCTTCAATAAACTCTCTGATCATTTGTCTAACTTTTTGAGACGCGTTGACATCATCTAATGCACATAATTCTTCAAAGATTGCTTTTTTTTTGGGATCAATTAAAACGGTAAGTCTAGCTGTTCTATTTTCCATCGTTCTTTATTCCTACTAACACATCAACAAATTATAATATAATTAACATATTATTATAATAGTACTTACATTTAATTATAGTTGTATTGTATTAAAATTGGCATATAATTACAATATAGCTTAGCTGATTGTAAAAAGTTACATACACAATGGTTATTAATTAATGAAATATAGAAAGCATTTATTTTCGTTGAGACTAGCAAATGCTCTTAGGGAATCACTACGTAATAATCCTTATAAGTTAAACTCCTTCTCAAAAGACTTACTCGCTGGCGTAACTGTTGGTATTATCGCGTTACCCTTAGCAATGGCACTTGCTATCGCAATTGGTGTCGCTCCTCAATATGGTTTGTATACCGCAATAATAGCTGGTTTTATTATTCCTCTTACGGGTGGTTCACGTTATAGTGTTTCTGGGCCTACCGCAGCTTTTGTTGTTATTTTATATCCCATTGTTCAGCAATATGGATTATCAGGTTTGCTTATCGCAAGCATTCTTTCTGGTATAATTCTCATTATTATGGCTTTACTCAGGCTAGGCCGATATATTCAATATATTCCAGAGCCTGTCACTCTTGGTTTTACTGGCGGTATAGCTGTCGTTATAGCTGTATTACAAGTAAAAGATTTTTTCGGTTTAGAAATCAGCAGTATGCCAGAGCACTTTGTTGGAAAAGTGAGCGTATTATTACAAATGTTACCAGATTTTTCTTTTTCTAGTTTCATTGTTGGCAGTAGCACATTAGCTATCATGATCATTTGGCCTAAACTTAAAACAGCTGTGCCAGCACACCTAATTGCTATTATTGCAGCCAGTATGCTTGCTTACATACTAAATAGCCAAGGAGGCAACGTTTCAACTATCGGGTCAACCTTTAGCTTTACACTTTCTGATGGCTCTTTAGGGCATGGAATACCATCCATATTACCAACTTTTGAATGGCCTTGGTTACGCGTTCAACCCAATGAAAATGCTCTTTCTTTTAGTTGGGATGTAGCCTCAGATTTGTTGTCTGCTGCATTTGCCATTGCTATGTTAGGTGCTATTGAATCGTTATTATGTGCCGTAGTGCTCGATGGTATGTCAGGTACAAAACATAGCGCTAACAGTGAATTACTAGGCCAAGGGATTGGAAATGTTGTCACTCCCTTCTTTGGTGGTATTACATCAACAGCAGCTATCGCACGTTCAGCAGCAAACTTTAAAGCAGGCGCTGTTACCCCTATCTCGGCAATGATACATGCTGTTGTTATATTAATTTCGTTGTTATCCTTATCTACAGTGCTTTCATATATTCCAATGTCAGGAATGGCATCATTATTATTAGTGGTAGCATGGAACATGAGTGAGGCACCTAAAATAATACACCTTCTTAAAAAAGCACCAGTTAATGAAATTGCCGTTTTTATTACTTGTTTTTTCTTAACTGTATTTTTTGATATGGTTGTTGCTATTGTGACAGGAATTGTTCTCGCCTCTTTGCTTTTTATGAAGCAAATAGCAGAAATGACAAAAGTACACGATATAACGAATCATCAACAACTTATTACGACGCCCCTTCCAAAAAAATGGAAAGTATATAAAATTAATGGGCCACTTTTTTTTGCTGCAGCTGATACAGTTTTTGGCGAACTATCACACTTATGTAACAATAAAAATGGCGTTGTCTTATATTTCGATGGCGTATCGATTCTTGATACAGGTGGTGTGGCGGCATTATATAAATTTATTGATAAATGCAAAAATACGCAAACTACTTTATACCTAGCTGACTTCCAATTTCAGCCTTTAAAAACGCTAGCTAAAGCGAAATTTACTCCTGACAGTAAATATTGCATTGTATTTTCTACCTTGGCAGGTGCCTTAAAAGAAATACCGCGTAATAAATAATAGCGCAAGCTGAACAAGTCTCTTTGTAACAAATTTTAAATTAACCTTAAGAGTATCATTATGAAAAAATTTCTGTCAATTGTGCTGCTGTTGTTTTTAGCTGCGCCCGCTTGGGCAGCTGACGCTGGGGCAATAGACCTTACCAACTCTATTGCAGGTTTCACTGCATTAACCATTTTTTTTATTGCCTACTTATTAGTGATCAGCGAAGAGTTTATACACCTGAGAAAGTCAAAACCCGTGTTAGTAGCTGCAGGCATAATATGGCTAATTATTGGCTGGATCTACACGCAGCATGGAATACCTGCCGAAGCTGAAGAAGCGTTTAATCATAATTTATTAGAGTATGCCCAATTATTATTATTTTTATTAGTTGCAATGACTTACATAAACGCAATGGAAGAACGGGGCATATTTGATAGTTTGCGAATTTGGATGATATCTAAAGGCTTAAGTCTACGAAGTTTATTTTGGGTAACGGGCATAATGGCATTTATTATTTCTTCATTTGCCAATAACCTAACAACCGCCATGTTAATGTGTGCAATTGTACTCAAAGTAGCACCTAAAGACTTAAAATTTATTAATATTGCATGTATAAATATTGTTATAGCCTCAAATGCAGGTGGTGTATTTAGCCCCTTTGGTGATATAACGACCTTAATGATTTGGCAAGCAGAATTAGTTAAATTTGAACAGTTTTTTGTGTTATTTATCCCTTCCTTTGTTAACTTTCTTGTCCCTGCGGTTCTAATGAGCTTTTTTATTTCCAATGAAAAGTCTACTCCGATTATAGACGAAGATTTTATACTTAAACGAGGAGCCAAACGCATTGTCTTTTTCTTTGTGCTAACAATAGCAACCTCTGTTTTAACCCATAGCCTTGTTAATATGCCTCCGGTATTGGGCATGATGATGGGATTAGGTTATTTAAAATTTTTAGGCTTTTACCTACGAAAAAGCTTACCGAGATCACTAGACAAAAAACGTACTCAAGCACAGATAAGCCATGATGAAAAAGCCTTAGAGAGATTAGGAAATATTGTTCCTTTTGATATTTTTGATAAAATAGCCCGTGCAGAATGGGATACTTTACTGTTCTTCTATGGCGTGGTTATGTGTGTTGGTGGCCTAGGTTTTATGGGTTATTTAAGTTTAGTCTCAGAATTATTGTATACTAACTGGGATCCTACTTATGCAAATATTGCTGTAGGCCTGCTTTCTGCTATTGTTGATAATATTCCTGTTGTTTTTGCAGTACTTAGCATGAACCCAGTCATGGATCTTCAACAATGGTTGTTAGTCACCATGACAGCTGGCGTCGGTGGAAGCTTACTTTCTGTTGGTTCTGCTGCTGGCGTTGCATTAATGGGGCAAACTAAAGGAAAATACTCCTTTATTGGTCATTTAAAGTGGAGTTGGGCAATTGCGCTAGGTTATATTGCGAGTATTTATGTGCATTTTTTAATTAATGGGTAGCTAATTAACCTGTCATTAAAAGCCTTTAAACCAATTAAGGGCTTTTAATAGGACTTGAATTATGTAATGCATCACTCGCTTTTTAACAAAACAAACCTTGTCATCTAAATATTATGGAGTTGTTATATGAAGGTTATAGAATTCATTCGAGAGAAAAAAAGAAATTTACAACATCAAAATGATCAATTTATTGCCAAGATTGAACCACGATTCAGAAATTTATCTAACCTAATTAGTGATAAAATCACCAACCCACTGCTGAATACACTAAATAATCCATGGTTTTCACACTTCGGACCATCAGACTCTGAAGAGCCTCAAAAAGGTGAAATTGTAGAGCAAATCCCAGCAGCAAAAAAAATGTATGAGGCGCTTTTACAAAAAATTAATACTGAAACATTTTCTGGGGAATGGCACTTAGTTGAACAAGAATGTATCGATCAATTTGCAATGGTAACTGGCGATAATCAGTGGATACACACTAACCCTGAACGTGCTGCTAAAGAATCACCTTTTAAGGCTACCATTGCGCATGGTTTTTTAACTCTGTCATTAATACCTAAGCTAACTAATTCCGTTAACGTAGATAACAACCCCTACCCAGAAGCCAAAATGGTAATTAACTTTGGTTTAAATCAAGTGAGATTTCCATACCCTGTCAAAGCGGGTACACGTGTCAGAGCAAGTATTAAATTAGTTAATTTGGTTCCAATGAAACGCAGTATTGAAATTGTTAATGAAGTTAGTATTGAAGTTGAAAACAGTAAACGTTTAGCTTGTGTGGCTGAAACTGTATTGCGTTTATATTTTTAACATTATTTTTTAACATAAATAGACTTACAGCTATCATCATAATATTGAAATTGCCAAATGAAAATCTTGCTCTCCCCAGCACACTAAATAAAATGTTACATTTACAGGCTTGAAAAAACACAATACTCACTCATTATAAGATATATAACCAATGTAGTTTATTGTGATTTTGCCTGTGTTAAGATTCATCTCTGCCATTTATTTAATTATTATTGTCTACTCTAATACTGAGCCAGATTATAATATTACAAAAGCAGTAAATCACACTACAACTAATCAATTAATTTTTGATCTTTACCCTGATAATAATTTAGATTCAGATCTTGATCATTTTATTCCAAAGAAAACAACACAAAATCAATTAATTCAATTAACTTACCTTGCTAAATACACGAGTATAGAAAACACTTCATTAGCAAAAAACAAATATCAATACCTTCGACCTCGCGCTCCTCCTCTTTCTTAAATTTTGATATATAAACATCAATGCAATCAATTTTCTAGCAGTATAATTTCATTTGCATTGTTATTTTAAGTACAAAAGTTATAGAGATGAATATTTAAAAAATATTCAGAAATATTACATCTATAAAGTTAGAGGCTATTATGAAAAATTTACACTTATTCGATTTAGACTTAATCGATCATATTGTTTCACCTGAGCACTTTGAAAAAACAACATTAACATCTTCAGCAAAAACCATATTCACAGATTTCAAACAGCATGAAGCCTTAGTTATTGAAGAAGACACTCCAGCAACGGAAGTGCTCAACCTAATGATAAAGTCACACGTTACAATGAAAATTGTCGTCTCGAAAAACAATGATTTTTTGGGTATTATTAGCACAAAAGAACTAACAGAAAGGCATATTGTGACAGAAGTCGCCAAAGGAATTCAACGAAATGAAGTACTAGTGAATGATTTAATGATTTCAAGGAGTGATTTACACGCTTTTGATTATAATGAATTGCAGAATTCACAAGTCAGTGATGTTGTTAATGCGCTAAAAAATTATAGATTACGTCATTGCCTAGTGTTAGATAGAAAACACCATCATATTAGAGGTGTTATCTCATCAAGTGATATCGCTAGAAAGTTGAATTTGCCAATACCATTAGATATTCATGCAAAAACATCCTTTAGTGAAATTTTTGATGTTATATATCCTAATCACCTAAAAATGCAAAACACTGCTGGAATTAGTAACTTATTTAGGTAAGGTCTTGTAAAAGTAAATGATTATTCTGATAGAGTATAGTCATAGCTAATAAACTGGCTTATTCCCTTGATAGTGGGCTTAAGCCAGTACCGTATAATACTTTTAATAGGATACAAAATTTATAAAAATCTAGCTGGTTATAAGTTATAAAACAATTTACACTAAACCTATAAATCAATAGTTTTTTATTTAATAACAATAAGATATGACTCGAAGACGTAACTATGTCGAAAGTAATAATGCATTAGTGTTAACAGGCGGTGGGGCGCGAGCAGCCTACCAAGTTGGTGTGCTTTCAGCAATTGCCAAATTTATCCCCAGAAACCATGCAATTCCATTTCCTATTTTATGTGGAACCTCAGCAGGAGCCATAAATACTACGGCCTTAGGCTGCTATGCTTCATGCTTTCAATTAGGCGTAAAAAAACTCGAATGGGTTTGGAAAAACCTTGATACCAGTAAAATTTATCATAACGACGCTCTCAGTGTGTTTGGTTATATTGCAAGTGGTATGCTAGCAAGCTTTCAAGCTGATTATGCCAATAAATTACCACGAAGTTTATTAAACAGTGAACCATTGAGACACTTATTAAATCTGGTAATGAACTTTAAACGTATCGATAATAATATCTTGCGTGGCTATTTATCAGCAGTATCTGTTACTGCATCAAGCTATAGTACAGGAGATTCCATTAGTTTTTTTCAAGCTGGCGACACAGTTGATTCTTGGACACGAGCAAAAAGAAGTGGTCAAGCAGCACAACTAAACACCGAACATTTAATGGCGTCATCAGCAATACCAGTAGTATTTCCTTCGGTAAAAATTAAAAATCAACACTTTGGTGATGGCTCTGTTCATCAGTTATCCCCTCTTAGTCCTGCTATTCATCTTGGCGCAGAACGTGTTTTTGTTGTTGGCGTAGAGCAACCCAAAAAACCAGCCGCGACTAATGAGAATAACCCTCATCCCCCCACATCCGCTACTATTGCTGGTCATTTACTTGACTCTATTTTTGCTGACACGATGAGTAGTGACTTAGAGCGAATGGCTCGAATTAATGAAACCTTAGAATTAATTCCACCGCAAAAAAAAGACAATATTGCTGGCTTAAAACATATAGATAGTTTCGTTATTAATCCTAGCCATAATTTTAATGCGATAGCATTGAACCACTATAATGATTTGTCCTTGCCCGTAAAACTTTTATTACGCAGTGCTGGTATTAGTAATGACTCTGAATCGAGTATTATTAGTTATTTATTGTTTGAAAAAAATTTTTGTACCGAGTTAATAAAATTAGGATTTGAGGACGCAATGAACCAAGAATCCCAAATAAGACAGTTTTTAAATTTACCCCCAGTGTGCTAATCATAGCAGCACAACTTTCACTAAAAAAGATGTTAATAAATTACAAAAATAAACCCACAAATAACTAACCTTGTTTAATACACTAATGCCCCTCTTGCACAAAGCGTTCTACTTTTTCTACGTGTGAAGGTTTACCACGCACAATTAATGTATCCTGCACCTGTAATATAATATTCTCATTTGGTGATTCAGTTTCGAAATCACCTCTTTTAAGTGCAATAACATTAACGTGCTTTTCATCAAGTGTTAATGATTCAATACTTCTACCGCAACCAAATGAATCAGCATTAATTAAAATAGCATGAGCAAATTCAATTCTGTCTATTGCTTCAGGGCTCATGTCTGTGTGCTCACCTTGAAAAAAACCATGTAAATGATTGTAGTGATTTTTACGCTCAGCTTGCACTCGACGCATTATTCTTGAGAAAGGAACACCTGTTAAAGATAATACTTGAGAAACAAGCATCAAACTGCCTTCTAAAATTTCGGGCACTACTTGATTAGCTCCAGCCTCATGCAATAAATCTAATTGATCATCATTACGTGTGCGCACTAAAATTGGCACATTGGGTGATAACGATCGTACTTTTTGAATAACTTCTAAGGATTGTTTATCTCCGCCAAAGGCAATAACAACTAACTTTGCTTTTGATAAATGCGCTGCTTTAAGTAACTCTGTTTGCCTTGACGAACCAAACAAAATATTTTCCCCCGCTTCCCTTGCTTTGCGCGTGCGTAATGGATCAATATCAATAGCAACAAAGTCTATTGATTCTTGTTTTAAAAATCGACTAACTGTTTGACCAACTCGACCAAAACCACAGATAATCACATGATCTTTTAAGTTCTTATTTTCGGGCAATGCTTCTAAATCAATTGTTTGAGGTGACTTTTCCTGGCTTAAGAAAATAGACCATGAACGAGCCCTTTCAATCATATAAGGTGTAATAGCCATGCTAATAACACCTGCACCTAACAACATGGATGATACCGCTGAAGGCAATATATCAACTTTATCAGCCAAAGCTATAATGACAAATCCAAACTCCCCCATTTGTGCAAGCATTAAACCTGATGCCCAGCCATCTTTGGACGATTCCCCTGCTCGACTCGCTAATATTTTAATAACCATCACTTTCACTAACATAAAACCTATCATAAGCGCGAGTAAGTTCAATGGCGATGATAAAAGAAGACCAATATCTAATTTCATTCCTACTGTGATAAAAAACAAACCTAATAAAATATCACGATAAGGACGAATATCTGCCTCAAGTTGATGTTTATATTCACTTTCTCCTAACATCATCCCTGCTAAAAAGGCTCCTAATGCCATAGACAAACCGAACCATTGTGTTAATGCTGAAGCAAGTAAAGTGACTAATAAAGTTGTTAAAACAAAAAGTTCATCCGTTCTAACACTGGCAATAACATTGAAAACTTTCGGTAATAACCTTTTTCCAATAACAAATAATAAAAATACAACAACAACACCTTTGAATATAGCAATAAGTAATGCTAAAAACATCGATGACTCGCCTTCTACAGCTAACATAGGAATGATAATAAGAAGAGGCACAACAGCCACATCTTGAAATAAAAGTATCGCAACAGATAGTTGCCCTGATTTTCGCTTCATCGCCCCCGTTTCACTTAGCTGACGAATAACAATAGCGGTTGAGGACAAAGCAAGAATACTACCAACAACAAAAGCAGATTCAAAACTTAAACCAAATAGCATGCTTGCCACAATAAAAATCAATAATGAAATGCCCACTTGTAAGCTACCTACTGCTAATACCAAATTTCGCATAGCCATTAAGCGAGGGAGTGAAAACTCTAAACCTAAAGTAAACAGCAAGAAAACAATACCAAGTTCTGCAAAGTGATCATAATCAACCTGATCATGAGCCAAATTCAAACCATGTTCACCGACAAGCGTACCAGCAACTAAATAGGCCAAAATGGCAGGCAGTTTTAATCGACGAAATAACCAAACAATAAAAACTGCACTAGCTAATATAGCTAATATTTCAAAATGACCGTTCACATAAATTCCTTATTCAATTAACATTATTGCCACATGGCAAGCTGTTTCCGTCAAATTACTGACTTTCAATTATTACAGAATATTATAACAATAAAGCCGACCTACCTGACAAAAATAAAATCATTAAAAATCAAATAATTAGAGCAAATTTAATAATATCTATTTATAAACAACACATATGCTTTTTGCTTGGAACGTTTATTGCTTAACAATAAATATAATAATAAAGTGATAAATTAGATTAGTAAGGCACAGGTATGCAAACATTAAATATACTTGAAAACACAATTCCTACATTTAATACCTTTACTACATTAAATGTGTTAGCAGATAGTAAAAATGTTAGTATCAAGAAAAATTCAAGTTTATTAGAACAACTTCAAACAACACTTTCATTAGATAAATTACTAACAATCTTTGCAACAGAAGCTTTTCGTTATGTAAAGTTTTCAGGTTTATATTTTAAAAGCACAAAAGTAAGTAAAACATTACCTGGTAGCCGCAAAGCAAAACACGAACGTCAATTTGAATTAAAGCTGAATGATGAGTTTATTGGCACAATTAGCTATAGCATTAATAAGCCTATTAGTATGCATCATTACAAAGATTTACAACGTATTCATCAAACACTATTGTATCCACTAAAAAATGCCTTGCAGTATCACCAAGCAATGCAACTTGCCATGCAAGATTGCCTTACTGGATTGGGTAATCGCAGATATTTCGATGAACAACTAAAACGTGCAATGCATAATGCCAATCGACATCATGCTCAGGTTGGTTTAGTATTAGGTGACTTAAATAAATTTAAAGTGATTAATGATATTTACGGTCATAATATTGGCGATCAAGTATTAATTCAATTTGCGAATGTGCTACATACTTGTGTTCGAGATTCCGATAGTATTTTCCGTTTTGGTGGTGATGAGTTTGCTATCATCGTTGAAAACGCTAGCGAATATGCTTTAGATATTATTCAAAGCAGAATTAATAATGCATTAAAAACAAATGTTTTATTGGCAAAATATCAAGTAAGTTGTAGTTTAGGCACAACATTTATGAATAGAGCAGATAACCAATATTCCTTTTTCGAACGTGCTGATAAAGCGTTATACCGCCAAAAAGTAAAAACATCTAAACCGTTAAGTGTTGTGTAAACAACAAAACGAGAATCCTAATTGGCCTATTCAGGCCAATTAATATAAGGCTAACGCTTCTTTTTTAATTTTGCATTATACTTTTTATTACCAGAGCGAGATGCTAGCTTTTTCTTTTCTAATGCTTGATTTTTTTCTTGGCTAGCACGATAACGATTTTTACTCGCACGTTTATCACTTATTTGCTGATGTTCAAAAGCTTCCTCTTGTTTTAGCTCATAACCAGGTACAACAATTCGATTAAAGGTACGGCCAATCAATGCTTCAATGTTTTCTAAGAAGCGTTCATCTTTAGGACTCACTAACGAAATAGCTGTGCCCGATTTTCCTGCTCTACCAGTACGACCTACGCGATGTACATAATCTTCCGCTAAAAAAGGAAGATGAAAATTAACCACGTAAGCTAAATTATCAATATCTAAACCACGGGCCGCTACATCAGTTGCGACTAAAACTCTTACCTTACCTTCGCTAAAGTCGGCTAATGCTTTGTTTCTAGACCCTTGGGATTTATCACCATGACAAAGCGCTGCTTTAATACCATCAAGTTTTAATTCTTTTGCAAGTATATTAGCACTTTCTTTGGTGCCTGCAAAAACCAGCACTTGTTGCCAATTATTAACACCAATCAATTCAGATAACAATTCTCGTTTTCTTGCTTCACTCACCCAATATACTGACTGTTTTACTTTACCAGAAGTTGAGTTTTGCTTTTCTGTACCAACCATTTTTGGTGTTGTCAGTAATTGATTAGCTAAAGCTTTTACTTTATTTGAATAGGTTGCAGAAAACATCATTGTTTGATGCTTTTGCTTTACCGCTATAGTTAATTTTTCAATATCAGCTAGAAACCCCATGTCTAGCATGCGATCGGCTTCATCAAGTACTAAATATTTCACTTGCGATAAATTAACATTTCGCAAGTTTAAATGTTCAAGCAAACGACCAGGTGTTGCGACCAATACATCCACACCTTTTTTTAATAGGCTTGTTTGTGAGGCCATTTTACCGCCACCATAAACCACCCCTACCTCAATTGGCAAAAATTGACTATAAGCCCTCATATTTTCAGCCACTTGCGCAGCCAATTCACGTGTTGGTGTTAGCACTAAGGCTTGTATATTTCGTTCACTCTGACTTTCAGACACTTCTGCCGAAATTGTTTTTGCTAATGCATCTAAGATTGGCAAACTAAAAGCTGCCGTTTTACCCGTACCTGTTTGCGCACTTGCTAACAAATCAACACCAGAACGAATAATAGGGATAGCTTGCTGTTGAATGGGCGTTAAGTTTTTATAACCACACGCTTTTACCGCTTTTAATAAATTGGCAGATAAACCAATAGC
The DNA here is from genome assembly GCF_053543955.1 of Colwellia sp. E150_009. Classification (NCBI taxonomy): domain Bacteria; kingdom Pseudomonadati; phylum Pseudomonadota; class Gammaproteobacteria; order Alteromonadales; family Colwelliaceae; genus Colwellia; species Colwellia sp. E150_009. The sequence continues at coordinate 68,294 of NZ_JBHFOM010000014.1, read as the reverse complement.
ATCAACACTCATATATCACCTAAAAAGACTAAATACCCAATAAGCTGCGGATTATATACCAAGCAAATATAAAACTCAGTTTAAAATACAAAGAGTAAGTAAATTAACGACAAAAGCCCTAACAACTTCCATTGTTAGGGCTTCATTTTATGTTCATTGTAAGTCGCTAGCTAAGTAAACTTATACATTAGCAGTATTTACAACTATAACAATGCAGATAAAATAGTATTAAAGGTATCACTTGATCTCATTGCTTTTTCAGCTTTTGCTGAATCCGCAAAATAATAACCACCAATATCCATTGCGGGCCCTTGTGCGCCATTTAATTCAGCAACAATTTTTTCTTCTTGCTTAGTTAATGCTTGTGCAACACCTGTAAAGCTAGTTTTAAGCTCACCATCACTAGTTTGCTCCGCTAAGGCTTTAGCCCAATACATTGCAAGATAAAAATGACTACCGCGATTATCTAATTCACCTACTCTACGTGATGGTGACTTGTTACTATCTAAAAACTCACCCGTAGCTTTATCTAAAGTATCTGCTAATATCTTCGCTTTAGCATTACCTGTAGTAACACTTAAATGTTCTAAAGAAGCTGCCAAGGCCAAAAACTCACCTAAAGAATCCCAACGTAAATGATTTTCTTTTTCAAATTGTTGTACATGTTTAGGAGCACTACCACCAGCACCTGTTTCAAACAATCCACCACCATTCATTAATGGTACAATTGAGAGCATTTTAGCACTAGTACCTAATTCTAATATAGGGAACAAATCAGTTAAATAATCACGTAATACATTACCCGTAACTGAAATCGTATCTTCACCTTTAGCAATACGTTCTAATGAAAACTTGCACGCGTCAATAGGGTTAAGAATTCGAATATCTAAGTCACTTGTATCGTAATTAGCTAAATAGGCGTTCACTTTTTTGATCATTTCTCTGTCATGAGCACGGTTTTCATCTAACCAGAATACAGCAGGCATACCAGACATTTTTGCACGTGTAATGGCTAATTTAACCCAATCTTGAATAGGTAAATCTTTAGCTTGGCACATACGCCAAATATCACCCTCTTCAACACTGTGCTCAAGTAAGGTTGTCCCCATTGAATCAACAACGCGCACAGTACCGGCGGCATCCATTACGAATGTTTTATCGTGAGAACCATACTCTTCAGCTTTTTGCGCCATTAATCCAACGTTAGGCACTGTGCCCATTGTTGTAGGGTCGAATGCGCCATGGACTTTACAAAAATCAAAAACAGCCTGATAAACACCTGCATAACAACGATCTGGAATCATAGCTTTAGTATCTTTTAACTTACCATCAGGCCCCCACATTTGACCAGAAGAACGAAGTGTAGCAGGCATAGAAGCATCAACAATCACATCGCTTGGTACATGTAAATTAGTAATTCCTTTATCAGAATCAACCATAGCAAGTTCAGGCCGTTCAGCAAAAACTTGTGCTAAATCTGCTTCAATTTCAGCTTTTTTATCACTCGGTAAACGTGCAATTTTACTATATACATCGCCAATACCATTGTTAGCATCAACCCCTAATTGGTTAAATATTTCGGCATGTTTTTCAAAAACATCGGCGTAGAATACTTTAACAGCATAACCAAAAATAACAGGGTCAGACACTTTCATCATGGTTGCTTTTAAGTGCAATGATAATAAAACGTCATCTTTTTGAGCTTCATCAATTGCTTGTTGATAAAATTCAACTAACGCCGATTTACTTAAAACTGAAGAGTCAATAATTTCACCCGTTAATAAGGCTAAATTATCTTTTAAAACGTTAACGCTGCCATCTTGTCCAACAAATTCTATTTTTACATTTGTTGCATAATTAACTGTGACAGATTTTTCTGTCTCATAAAAATCCCCTGCTGACATACTTGCAACATGAGATTTTGATTCACTTGACCAATCGCCCATTGAATGTGGATTTTTCTGCGCATACAGCTTAACTGAAGCAGGAGCACGTCTATCAGAATTACCTTCACGAAGTACTGGGTTTACTGCACTACCTTTAATTTTGTCGTAGGTATATTTAATTGATTTTTCTGCGTCATTTTGTGGTTCTTCTGGGTAATTTGGAACCGCATAACCTTTGGCTTGTAACTCTTTAATTACTGCATGTAATTGAGGAACAGAAGCACTTATATTTGGCAGTTTAATAATGTTAGCATTAGGGCTAGTTACCATATCACCTAATTCAGCTAGCGCATCATCAATACGTTGCTCTTTAGTTAAATATTTGGGGAAATTAGCTAAAACACGACCAGCTAAAGAAATATCACGTGTTTCAACATTAATACCTGAAGACGCAGTATAGGCTTGAATAATAGGTAATAAAGAATACGTTGCTAAGGCGGGCGCCTCATCGGTTATAGTATAAATAATTTTTGAGTTATCAGTGCTCATGAGCTTCCTACTTTATTTAACTTAAGTCGATTAGTTCATAAGGACTAACCGTTAATATTTAACATTTAATTTTCGCGCAATATATTATAATAATTTACTTCGTATTAATATAGCTGAGTATAGGCTCTAACTTTTAACTCTTATAAAAAACAGGTAAAAATGATCAAAAACAAAGAAAAAACAAGCTATAGAGCTAAACGCCCTTCAAAGGTACGACCAGTAGAGAATAAACGTAAAATTGTCCTTTTTAATAAACCATTTGATGTTTTATGCCAATTCACCGATGAGAAGAATGATGGAATAAAACAACGAAAAACATTAAAAGATTTTATACCAATTCAAGATGTATATGCCGCAGGCCGACTTGACCGCGATAGTGAAGGGCTTTTACTGTTGACAAATGATGGAAAATTACAACATAAAATAGCCAACCCAAAAAAGAAAACATCTAAAACATATTGGGTACAAGTAGAAGGTAGCCCGAGTGAATGTGACCTAATAAAGCTACGAAACGGCGTTCAGCTCAAAGATGGTATGACGTTACCCGCACAAGTAAAAATAATAGCTAAGCCCTCTGTCTGGGAACGTGTACCACCTATTAGAGAGCGATTGAATATTCCGACCACTTGGCTTGAAATAACAATCACTGAAGGGCGAAACCGCCAAGTTAGGCGCATGACTGCAAATATAGGCTTTCCAACGCTACGATTAATCCGCTTTGCTATTGGGCAATGGACAATAAATAATATTGATAATGGTTCATACAAGGTCATTGACTAAGGTTATTTCTTAAACATGGCTATTTAATCAAGCTAAGCAGCGTGATATAATTCTGCGCCTTTTTATTCTTTACAAGTACTCCTTGTTTATATTTACTTTTAAGATAGATGATTTTTCAAAACTATTTTTAAGATAAGAGTTTTTCATGCCTATTGAACATCAAGATCCGCAAAACAAAACACCAGAACAAACCAAGGTAATTGTGGGTATGTCTGGTGGGGTAGATTCTTCGGTTTCTGCCTATTTATTACAAGAACAAGGTTATCAAGTTGAAGGCTTGTTCATGAAAAACTGGGAAGAAGATGACACAGATGAATACTGCTCGGCAGCACAAGACTTAGCGGATGCTCAAGCAATTTGTGATAAATTATCAATAAAACTACATACCATTAACTTTGCCACTGAATATTGGGACAATGTATTCGAATACTTTTTAGCCGAATACAAAGCAGGTCGTACACCAAATCCCGACATTATGTGTAATAAAGAAATTAAATTTAAAGCCTTTTTAGAATTTGCTTGTGAAGATTTGGGTGCAGATTACATCGCTACTGGCCATTATGTACAACGTCGATTTACCAATGGACATTGGACTATGGTACGCGGCCTTGATGACAATAAAGACCAAAGTTATTTTTTATATACCCTGAATGAAAAACAGTTATCGCAGACGTTGTTTCCCGTAGGTAACATTGAAAAACCTCAGGTACGTGCAATCGCTGAAAAAGCAGATTTAATCACCCATGATAAAAAAGATAGTACAGGTATTTGTTTTATTGGCGAGCGAAAGTTCAAAGATTTTTTAGGTCAATATTTACCTGCCCAACCTGGCATTATAGAATCTGCTGAAGGTGAAGCCATTGGTCACCATGATGGTTTGATGTATCACACCTTAGGGCAACGCAAAGGTTTACGCATAGGTGGACTTGCCAATGCGGGTGAAGAACCCTGGTATGTTGTAGAAAAAGATTTATTACGTAATGTACTGATAGTAGGTCAAGGGCATAACCACCCTCGCCTTTTTTCAAAAGGCTTAATTGCTAACCAATTACATTGGGTTGACCGACAAGAATTGACAACATCGATAAAGTGCACAGCAAAAACACGTTACCGCCAAGCAGATGTTGCTTGTACCGTTACACCACTCATTGATGGCGGAAAAAATAACAGTGAAGTTGATAATAGCCCACAATATCAAATTGACTTTGATGAGCCTCAAAGCTCTGTAACGCCAGGACAATCAGTCGTATTTTATCAAGGCGACATTTGTCTTGGTGGTGGTATTATTAATACTCTTATTCGATAATATGCATCAAAATAAAAACACACATAAAGAAGTAAATTAACACATTAATGAAAGATCAAACGATAACTTTAGCCGCTATTTGCCAAGCCGCTCAGCTTGTACAGCAAGTTTCACAAACTGGACAAATTGATGAAAACGAACTTGCTGTATTAATTAAGAGTATTACCATAACATCACCTGTAAATACTTTAGCAGTATATGGAGGCGAGCTAGCCAACCTAAAATCAGGCTTAGAAATATTAATTTATCACTTAAGTGATGGGTCAAATAATAAAGGTAAGAAAATAAAAGATCCTGAGCTAACACGTTATATTATTAGTTTAATTAATTTAGAGCGAAAACTAATAAAACAGCCTAAAAGTTTAGCACAATTGGCTGATCGCATTGACGCCAGCAAAAGACAACTAGAACATTACAGTATTACCAGTGAAACACTTATTGCCAGCTTTGCAAGCATCTATAGTGATATTATCAGCCCGTTAGGTGCTCGTATTCAAGTAACTGGCGAGCCAAATATATTAAAACAAACAGTAAACCAACATAAAATAAGAGCCTTATTATTAGCAGGTATTAGAGCTGCGGTGCTATGGCGACAAGTTGGCGGTCAGCGCAGAAATATATTTTTTAGCCGAAACAAAATAGTGAAAACTGCGCAACAACTTTTGAATACCCTTTAATCTGTTATATAGCAATTATTTTAAACATAAATTTTAAACTAGGAATACATTATGGAACTTTCAGCGTTAACCGCAATATCGCCCGTAGATGGTAGATATGGTAGTAAAACAAGTGACTTACGCCCTATCTTTAGCGAATTTGGTTTAACCAAATACCGAGTGACCGTTGAGGTACGCTGGTTACAAAAATTAAGTGCTACCGCAGCTATTAAAGAAGTTCCCGTCTTTAGCGATACGGCAAATGAAGTATTAAATACCATTGTAAGTAACTTTAATGAAGAAGATGCTTTACGCATAAAAAAAATTGAAGCAACCACCAATCACGACGTAAAAGCTGTTGAATACTTCTTAAAAGAAAAAATCGCTGATAATGCTGAATTAAATGCTATTACTGAATTTATTCATTTTGCTTGTACATCAGAAGATATTAATAACCTATCACACGGTTTAATGTTAAAAGAATGTCGTGAGTTGGTATTATTACCTGCCATTGATGAAATCATGGAACAAATTAAAGGATTAGCGCATGAGTATAAAGCTATTCCTATGATGTGTCGTACTCACGGACAACCAGCTTCACCTAGTACTCTAGGTAAAGAAATGGCAAACGTTTATGTACGTTTACAACGTCAACGTAAGCAAATTTCCGCCGTTGAACTATTAGGTAAAATTAACGGTGCCGTTGGTAACTACAATGCCCACGTAAGTGCGTACCCTGAAGTAAATTGGCATCAATTTGCTGATGAGTTTGTGAGTTCATTAGGATTATCATGGAATGCTTTCACCACACAAATTGAACCTCATGATTATATTGCTGAGTTATTTGATGCCATTGCACGTTTTAATACTATTTTAATTGATTTTGACCGAGATGTTTGGGGTTATATAGCCCTTGGACACTTTAAACAAAAAACAATTGCTGGTGAAATAGGCTCATCAACAATGCCACACAAAGTTAACCCTATCGATTTTGAAAACTCCGAAGGCAACCTAGGTATTGCAAATGCAATATTTGGCCACCTTGCTCAAAAATTACCTATTTCTCGTTGGCAACGTGATCTTACAGACTCAACAGTATTACGTAACTTAGGTGTAGGCTTTGGACATGCCATTATTGCATACCAGTCAACATTAAAAGGTATAAGTAAATTACAGGTTAACGAAGAAAACCTTGCAAAAGAGCTTGATAACAACTGGGAAGTATTGGCTGAACCAATACAAACCGTTATGCGCCGTTATGGTATTGAAAAACCATATGAAAAACTTAAAGAACTAACTCGTGGTAAGCGTGTTAATGGTGATTCTATGCGCGAATTTATTAATAACCTTGATTTACCTGATAACGTAAAAGCAGAATTATGTTTATTAACACCCGCAACCTATATCGGCCGTGCCGTATCATTTATTGAAGAATTAACTTAATATCAAGTCCATAAAATAACTTCCATTTAAGTTTAATTCAGCGTTAAATAAAAAAAGAAGACTTTTGTCTTCTTTTTTTATTTATCATACTAAATACTAATATCATGTATCGATGCGCCACGGTTTCATCAATAAAAACAATAAGTAAACAACCTGAGCTCGGCTTAATAAATGTTTCTCTAGCAAGCTATCCTCCCTTACTTCTGCGTTAAATTTACTTGCAATAGACCAGCTATTGACGCGAAATTTGCCTTACTAATATTTGGGACGAAAGTAGAAAAACTATCAAGCTAGAGATATATTAAAATAATTTTTACTGGTATTTCAATTTGTTAACTATCTCTTAAACCGAGTTCAGGTTAAATAAACTAAATACCACAAGCGTACGCTAGCGCTTTATGTTTAAATACACTATTCAATAAAGGCACTTTACTCATCGCAAGTAAGCTGGTGTTCCTTAAGGTTCTAATCACTGGTGAGGGGTGGCTAAAAGCGTGGTATAAAACATCCATTGTTGATTGCATCAATAAATTATCTTTTCGACGCATTTGTTCATAACGTCCCAAAACATGAGTGCTATGCCAACACTCACCATCACCAATAGCACTAGCAATAACACATTGCAACGCTTTTACATCTTTAAAACCTAAATTGACTCCCTGCCCAGCCATCGGGTTAATAGTATGAGCTGCATCACCAAGTAATAATACTCGTTTTTTTTGATATGTATTAGCATGACGCCGGGTCAAAGGAAAAGCCCCTTTACCAAGTACCTCTATTGCCCCCAATCGCTTAGGAAAAACAGCCATAATCTCCTGCTGTAATTGTAAATTAGTCAAGCTAGACAGTCTTTTAATTTCATCGCGTTGCTGATACCAAACTAACGAAGCATAACCGTTTTGTTCTAGTGGCAATTTAGCACTGTTATTTAGCGCTTCTTTAGATAGAGGCAAAAAAGCCATTGGGCCACTGGGTAAGTAATGTTGCCACGTAATATCTTGTTGTGATCTTTGAGTTTTTACATTAATCAACATTGCAGATTGTTGATAATCCCAAGATGTTATTCCAATATTAACTAATTGTCTTACTTGTGAGTTAGCACCATCTGCAGCAACAACCAACTTAGCAGTAAAACTCGATTGCTCTAAAACTACAGTCACTTTCTCGTTATCTTGTACTAGTGAGAGCAACTTTTCAGGGCAAAATATTTGAATATTTTTCTGCGCCTTTATTTCCTGCCATAACGATAATTGTACTAGGCGGTTTTCAACAATATGTCCTAAATGGCTTTGTTCTATTTCTTTAGCATTAAACTCTGTATATGCATACTCATCTTCCCAAACACCTAACCGTTTGTATGCACAGGTGCGCCATTGCTTAATTTGAGACCATGCTCCAAGTTGTTCTAGTAAATATTCTGATGCTAATGAAATGGCAGAAACGCGTAGGTCAAGATCTTGTGATTTATCAAAACTTTTAGGTTCATACTGCTCAACTAATGCTACCGTTAAGCCCAATTGAGATAATGCTAACGCACTTGCTGCGCCAACCATACCACCACCAACAACTACACAATCAAAATTTTTCATACAATAGAACTATCCATTCAAAACTAATCAACTTATTGTATCGAAGAGGTGTTACTAAGCCTAGAGATAATACACAGAAATTAATTTCCCTAAAACAATAAGGAGTATGCTCGAAACTTTGAATTATTTAATGTAAAATACGCCTCCTTTTATCGACACCTCAGTTTAGAAAGTTAAAACTAACGTTCAACTGGTATATCAAAAGTCGATTTTAATCGTCACGTGAATTTGTAAGAGTAAAATAAATGAGTAAAAAGCTATATATCAAAACTTGGGGCTGTCAGATGAACGAGTACGACTCGCAAAAAATGGCTGAATTACTAGACTCAACTCATGGTTTTTCATTAGCACAAGAAGCTGAAGAGGCTGATGTGATTTTACTCAACACCTGTTCTATTCGCGAAAAAGCGCAAGAAAAAGTGTTTCATCAGCTTGGGCGTTGGAAAACATTAAAAGACAAAAAGCCAGAATTAGTTATTGGTGTGGGTGGCTGTGTTGCCTCACAAGAAGGTGATGCAATTCGTCAACGAGCGCCTTTTGTTGATATGGTTTTCGGACCACAAACTCTACATCGTTTGCCAGAAATGTTAAACCAATTACAGCGTAGCAGCAGTCCCGTCGTAGATGTGAGTTTTCCTGAAATTGAAAAGTTTGATCGCTTACCTGAGCCTGTAGCTGATGGCCCAAGCGCATTTGTTTCTATAATGGAAGGTTGTAGTAAATATTGTACGTTTTGTGTAGTGCCTTATACCCGAGGTGAAGAAGTTAGTCGCCCACTTGACGATGTTTTATATGAGATTGCCCAGCTTGCTGAACAAGGTGTACGTGAAGTTAATTTACTTGGCCAAAATGTAAATGCCTACCGTGGAGAAATGCATGACGGCAGTATTTGTCGCTTTGCTGATTTAGTACGATTGGTAGCAACTATTGATGGTATTGATCGTATTCGCTATACCACGTCACATCCTGTCGAGTTTACCGATGATATCATCGAGGCTTATGCTGACGTACCTGAATTAGTGAATCATTTACATCTACCAGTGCAAAGCGGTTGCGATAGAATCTTGACACAAATGAAGCGCGGCCATACCGCGATTGAATATAAATCACAAATTCGCAAGTTGAAAAAGGTTCGTCCTGAGCTTTGTATGTCTTCTGATTTTATCATTGGCTTCCCTGGTGAGAGTGATGAGGATTTTATGGACACCATGAATTTAATTGAAGCCGTTAATTTTGACTTAAGCTTTAGTTTTATTTATAGCGCTCGCCCTGGTACACCTGCTGCAGATTTACCCGATGACATTAGCGACGAAACAAAAAAACAACGTTTAGCATTATTACAAGACAAAATCACGCAACAAGCATTACGCATTGCCAGACAAATGCTAAACACCGAGCAACGCATTTTAGTTGAAGGGCCATCAAAGAAAAACCCAATGGAACTACGTGGTAAAACTGAGAACAACCGCACAGTCAACTTTGTAGCCCCTCATTCAGTTATCGGTCAGTTTGTTGACGTGAAAATTACAGATGTTTATGCCAACTCTTTGCGTGGTGAATTAATTCGTCAAGAAAGTGAAATGGGGCTACGAATAGCACACTCACCTGCAGATATATTAGCAAATAATCACCATAAAACATCAGCATCAATAATTAATAACCTTAACAACCTAGGTGTTGGTACTTATATACCTTAAGTTTAGTACCAGTAACTATTTCAAATAAATGGAAAATATTTTGACCGAAAAATTAAGTAAGCAAAAAGGCCATCAATTAACGTTAGATCCTGTTGATAACGAGCGTCAAGCCAACTTATGTGGACCTATGGACGATCACTTAAAAACAATTGAACGTCGTTTAGGGGTAGAAATTAGTTATCGAGGAAATATATTTACAGTATTAGGTAAAGATGTTCACTGTACTGCAGTAATAAATTTATTAAAAAACTTATACTTAGAAACAGCAACCGTCAAAGATCAGCGTCAAGAAGTAACCAGTGAAATGGTTCATCTTGCTATACTTGAAGCTAACGTATTAGAGCAAGATAATACCAATACTGCTGCAACTAACAGCAAAGAAGCCTCAGAACTAGGGGCCAACTATGAAAAAATGGTTACCATTAAAACTAAGCGTGGCACAGTAAAGCCTCGCAATGGAAACCAACAATCTTATGTGCAAAATATTATCACCAACGACATAAGTTTTGGCGTAGGTGTAGCAGGTACAGGCAAAACATATCTAGCAGTAGCCTGCGCAGTTGACGCCTTAGAACGACAAGAAGTTCGTAGGATACTATTAACACGCCCTGCTGTAGAAGCAGGCGAAAAACTGGGCTTTCTACCAGGCGATTTATCACAAAAAATTGACCCGTATTTAAGACCTCTTTATGACGCATTATTTGAAATGCTAGGATTCGAACGTGTAGAAAAGCTGATCGAGCGCAATGTCATTGAAATTGCACCATTAGCATATATGCGTGGTAGAACATTAAATGATGCTTTTATCATTTTAGATGAAAGTCAAAACACAACAATTGAACAAATGAAAATGTTCTTAACAAGAATAGGATTTAATTCAAGGGCGGTTATCACGGGCGATATTACTCAAGTTGATTTACCTCGTCATCAAAGCTCTGGATTACGCCATGCCATTGAAGTGTTACAAAATATACAGGGCATCAGTTTTAATTTTTTTCAAGCTAAAGATGTCGTTCGTCATCCTGTTGTAGCGAGAATTGTAGAAGCCTATGAATCACATGAGCAAAAAGTAAACAGGAAAACACAATTAAAAGAAACAGCTCATAAAAATACACAAAACAATACCCAACCAGAATTAAAGCAATAATGACCCATCTTGTTGATATACAAAATGCTTGTGATGCGCAAACGGTGCCTTCTGATGATCTTTTTCAGCAGTGGGTTAATAGCGCATTAAACGCCGTTACTACGCAAGAATTTGAACTAACTATTCGCCTAGTCAATTCAGATGAAAGCCAACAACTTAACCACCAATACAGGAAAAAAGATAAGCCAACCAATGTATTATCTTTTCCATTTGAAGTACCAGAAGGGATTGAGCTAAATTTATTAGGTGATTTAGTAATTTGTTCTTCTATTGTTGAGCAAGAAGCTAACAATCAAAATAAAGCGTTATTTGACCACTGGGCGCATATGGTAGTACATGGATGCTTGCATTTATTAGGATATGATCATATAAACGATACTGACGCAAACGAAATGGAAGCACTGGAAATAAAAATTTTAGCAAATCTCTCTATTGCAAACCCATATGACATATAAATTAACATAGGAAATACTCAAGCTCTATGAGCGATGACAACCCCCATTCGGACAACGGCTCTAAGAAAAAATCATTGCTGAATAAAATTATTCATCTTTTTCGTCCTGAGCCAAAAAATAAAAATGACCTTGTTGATGTTTTAGCAGATGCCCAGCATCGCGAACTCATTAACACCGAAACAAAACTCATGATTGAAGGCGTGTTAGGCGTATCTGAAATGCGTGTGCGAGACATTATGATCCCCCGCTCACAGATGGTGACCATTGATATTAATCATAGCCTAGATGAATTTTTGCCTATTATTTTAGAGTCAGGTCATTCACGTTTCCCTGTTATTAATGAAGATATTGACCATGTTGACGGTATTTTATTGGCTAAAGATTTACTCGCTTTTGGCTTTAATACGACTAATAGCAACTCAGACAACACTGAATTTAGCTTAAATGATATTATCCGTCCCGCTATCATTGTGCCAGAAAGCAAAAAAGTAGAACCCTTATTAAAAGAATTTCGCTCAAACCGTTATCATATGGCCTTAGTTGCTGATGAATACGGTGGAATTTCAGGTGTTATTACAATTGAAGACATTCTTGAACAAATTGTTGGTGAAATTGAAGATGAAACCGATGATGATATTGAAGAAGACATTAAAGTACTTGCAGGTAATGTTTACTTAGTAAGAGCATTAACTGAACTTGCTGACTTTAATCATTATTTCAATAGTAAATTTGACGAAAAATCAGCAGATACAATCTCTGGTATTATTTTGCAAAAGCTACATCATATGCCACAAAAAGGTGAACAAGTAACCATTGGGCACTTTGACTTTAAAGTAGTCGCAGCTGACACCCGATGCATGCAAATGTTACAAGTAACGGTTGCCAAAAAGCATAAAATCAATGGCAGAACGAGTGACTAATACAAGCTCTAATACGCTTTATTCTCGTTTAAAACGAACACTAAGCAATACAAGTTACTGGCTTTGTTTTTTTTCAGGTTTAAGCTTAGTATTTGCTTATGCTCCTTTTTCTCAGTGGTATTTAACGCTTGTAATACCAGCAATTGTTCTTTATCAAATACAAAATTCAGCCCCCAAAAAAGCAGCTAAATTGATGGCCGTTTTTGCTTTAGGTTGGTTTGGCAGTGGCATCAGTTGGGTTCATGTAAGTATTGATCAATTTGGCGGATTACCTCTCGTTGTTTCTGTAAGTTTAATGGTCATGCTTTGCCTTTATTTGGCATTGTTTCCCGCCCTTGCCGCTTATTTAGCAGCGCGATTTTCTAGTAATCGACAGCTTAATTTATGGCTTTTACCATCTTTTTGGCTTCTCTGTGAATATTTACGTAGCGTCGTTCTTACTGGTTTTCCTTGGTTGTCACTTGGCTATAGTCAAATAGACGGCCCGCTAGCCAATTTTGCACCGATTATTGGTGAAATTGGTATTACCGCCATCGTTCTTATAATTAATATTTGTTTAGTAAAATTTGTTAATGCAATAAAACAGTCCCCTGATACGAATATCACATTACCAATAACATTAATGCTCACTTTAAGCCTGCTTAGCTTTTTTCTGGTAAAAGTATCATGGGTTAAACCTAATGGTAATGTAACAAAAGTAGCACTAGTACAAGGTAACATTGCACAATCAATAAAGTGGCAACCCGAACAAGAATGGCCAACGATGCTCAAGTATTTAGACTTAACACGAGTCAACTATGATGCAGATATTATCATTTGGCCTGAATCAGCTATTCCAGCAATGGAGCCAACAGTACAAGACTATTTAACTACCGTAAATAGCTCTGCACTATTAAACAATAGTGCAATTATTACAGGAATTATTAATTATAACTTTGATAATAAAGAATATTTTAATAGTTTAATTACTTTAGGTAAAAAGCAAGTAGATGATGAACAAGGCTATTTTTACAATCACAGTAATCGCTATGCTAAAAACCATTTGTTACCCATTGGTGAATTTGTTCCTTTTCAAACATGGTTAAGACCATTAGCCCCTTTTTTCAACTTACCTATGTCTTCTTTTAGCCGTGGTAATTATGTGCAAAACAACTTAGTAGCTAACGGATTACATTTACTGCCATTACTTTGCTTTGAAATAGCTTTTCCTCATCAACTAGCCGCAAATTTAACTAACCAAACAGATTTATTATTAACCGTTAGTAATGATGCCTGGTTTGGTCATTCACATGGACCACACCAACACATGGAAATTGCTAGAATGCGTGCGTTAGAATTTGGTCGGCCATTATTACGCGCAACCAATAATGGTATAACAGCAGTGGTTGATCACCAAGGAAAATTCATTACACGTATTCCTCAATTTGAAGAGAATGTGCTAAAGGCACAAGTACCGTTAGTATCAGGTAAAACTCCTTATAGCCAATGGCCTAGGTTAATTTTATTCATAATGATAATAGCACCGATAGCCAGTATACTTATTTTTAGACGAAGCTAAAAATTTAGTTTATAAGATACATTTTTGAAGCTATTTATTTACTTTTGCTTTGGATGTAAGCTAATTTTGTTGCGGCCACTTTCTTTCGAATTATAAAGTGCGGCATCAGCACACTCAATCCAAGCCTCATAATTTTTTATACTAGGATCTACCTCAGCAATGCCTAAACTAATGGTATATTTAAGTTCAATATCATTATATTTAACAACTGCAGATTCTACTTCTCTACGTAAGCGTTCAGCAAAAACATAAGCATTTTTTAACGATGTATCAGAGAGTAAAATGGTGAATTCTTCTCCACCATATCTCCCTGAAATGTCTGTTTCACGCACATGCTCTCGGATCAAAGCTGAAAGATGTCGAATAACTTCATCACCAACTAAATGCCCATAAGTATCATTAACATGTTTAAAATGGTCAATATCTAACATAACTAAAGAGCTTGAATGTTGACTACGAGCCCAACGTTTATATTCTGCTTGTAAACAGTTTTCCCAATGAGTGCGGTTGAACAAGTTAGTCAATCCATCTGTTTGACTTAAAATGGCAAGTTCTGTATTAACACTCTCCAAACTCATTTTATGTACCGCAGCATCAGTTACATCATAAACAAGCAAACACAAGTGAGTAACATCTCCCTTTGAGGAAAGTAATGGAATAAAGGTTGTGTTTTGATACATAAAGTCAGCACTACCCGTTACAGGTCGATAACTGTCAAACCTAAATAAATAAGGCCTTTGTTCCCAAATAGTAAACGCTTTATTTTTTAACAGAAAAACCGATTCTGCTTTACGTTTAAACCATTCCTGTGGTATTTCATCAAACAAGTCAAATAGTACTTTATCTTTCACTTCTCTAGGAAAATAGCCACTATGATTTTCCATAAACCCGTTGAATATTTGAACTTCATACTCTGTATTTAATACCACTAAACCGACATCAATACTGTGCAGCATTTCCATCAACCAGTGCAACTCATTTAATTGTGACGTTTCTAACGACATAGCCAATCCTACTCTATAGGTTTACATTTTTCAGTATAAACAAATAAAATTACTCTAATAGATAAGCAAGTTTATTATTCAAAATATGCATTGATTTTTCAGTGAACAATAATAACAAATCACATTTAATGGGATAATTTTCAATACTATAGCTAATCTCAATTGCTAATGTTCTTTTCCATTTATCGGCATTATTCGCAATTAACTCTGATATTTTTCTATTCTGACCTAAAACCACTGGGTGACCTTGGCTAAAGTCAATATCGAGTTGTTCAGAAACTCCCTTTAAGCAGGCTCCTATTAATACGTTTGCTAAATCCATTAATAATTCTAATTCAGTGCCAACATCATCGTTATATTGATAATTCATTAAAGAGGCAACGTCTTTAAAACTTGAATCATTTAAAATGAGCAAGGCTTCGCCCGAAATACCCGCACTGATAAACCCTTGACAAATTCCCGAAGTACTCTCATTTGCTTCAACATCTTTAAGTGCCATTCGCAATTCGCTCACTTCAATAAAATTGACATTGGGTATGGGTAACTCTACAAACACATCAAGCAAACGTGCTAATAAATCACCTGCCCTACCCATGGCCACATTGGCTATCTCTTGATAGCAATCGCGTAAGTCAGATGATAATGTTGCTGACATACTCTCAACGGGTTTCGATGATTCAATTGGCGTAATTTTTAAGGGTTCGGGCTTAGGTACTGATATGCTTTGATTAGCCTGTTCAATGGAAGATTCTGCACTAACACTTTCAGAGTCTGTCTCTATTGACCCTTTTAGTTTATCCTCTTTGCTAAATACACCATATGAAAGTAAAACATCAGCTAATTTTTCTTTATTAACGGGTTTCTTAATAAAATCTAGTGCTCCTAAACTTATCACTCTTTTATGAGCTTCAGGCTGAATATCTCCAGAAACAACAATGGTTAATGTCGGTAAATCTTGTTGTTTAATAGCTTCAAGCACTTGATAACCATCCATATTGGGCATATTTAAATCAAGCAATAACACGTCACCTTTGCCTGCTTTTATTGCTTCTAGACCTTCAACGCCATCTGCAGCAAAGCTTATATCAACATCCCAATCCTCAGGTAATGAACGAGCAAGTTGTTTACGCGCCATATTTGAGTCATCACAAATAAGTAACTTAGTTGACATAGAAAACACTACCCTTGTAAAAATAAATTTTTATCAGAAAAATTTGAGTCTAACCATACGGTCTTACAATCATGCCCTACACTTTTAACAGTAGGGTATAATTTAATAATTTGACAGTATTCTTTAAAATATTGCAGAAATTAACGCGAAAAAACGGTAAACTTATTTTTTTATTTAATTATCCCAACTAATAATGAATTTATCTACCTTAAACAAATTTTTATTTGTATTAATTTTTATTACTTTATCTTTCAATACGCAAGCCTTTGGTCAAGAAAAATTAACTGAAACACAAAACCTAGTTAAAGCAAATGATAAATATATTACTTTACTTGGAACGCAAGTCAGCGTCGGTGAGAAAGCGCCAGATTTTAAAGTCGTGGATAAAAATTTCTTACCCGTTCAATTGACTGACTTTAAAGATCAAACCATTTTAATTTCAGTTGTTCCTAGCCTAGACACAGGTGTCTGTTCTATACAAACAAAACGTTTTAATGAAGAAGCGGCTAAATTACCAAGTAACATTACCTTACTAACCATCAGTAATGATTTACCTTTCGCACAAAAACGATTTTGCAAAGTCGAAGGCGTTGATCAAATAAAAGTTTTATCTGACTCCGTATGGCGTAATTTTGGTGAAAATTATGGTTTAATTATCAAAGGTATGGGGCTACTAACACGTGCCATTTTTATTATTGATAATAAAGGAAAAATACAGTACAAAGAATTGGTCGCCAACATTTCACAACACCCTGATTACGAAAGTGCCTTAAAAGCAGTAAAAAACATTGCGCCTGTACTAGTTATTGAAGATGAAGAAAGTTAACCGCAAAAAATATCAAAACATTCACTTAAAAATTAAATAGATATAAATTTATTTAATTTTATCCTTGAAAAATAAATCATCAGTCCCATCTTTAATATTGTAGTCGCCATAAGGGGCTACAATTAACCCATTGCCTGTTCGTTTACACCTATATTAGGTAAGAAAGGCAGCATTATTTTATCACTAAGTACTGATAAGTTTAACTATATAAAGCAATGTAAATACACTTTTATGCGACCTAGTCGGTAATAGTAGCAACATATAGATAACTCCATACAGAACAACTTTTTGTTTAAAATAATATTATTATTGCTAACTATTAGGATATTTTATTATGCGTACACCAACAACAGACTTCAGCCCTCTTTACCGTTCATTTATTGGTTTTGATCACTTAGCTGGTTTAATTGATAAAGCTTCTCGAGCCGATAAACAATCATCATACCCTCCATACAACATTGAGCTTTTAGCTGAAGATCAATACAGAATCACCATGGCGGTGGCAGGGTTCAGTGAGCAAGACATTGATATTGAATCAAAAGACAATAGTTTAATTGTTATTGGCACTAAATCTGCGAATGCAGATGACAATAACGAAACGAAAGAACTCCCAACACCCCGAAGATTTTTACATCAAGGTATTGCTGAACGCAACTTTGAACGAAAATTTCAATTAGGAGAGCACGTAAGAGTTATAGGTGCTTTCATGAAAGATGGCTTATTACATATTGATTTACTAAG
The DNA here is from genome assembly GCF_053543955.1 of Colwellia sp. E150_009. Lineage (NCBI taxonomy): Bacteria > Pseudomonadati > Pseudomonadota > Gammaproteobacteria > Alteromonadales > Colwelliaceae > Colwellia > Colwellia sp. E150_009. The sequence continues at coordinate 50,566 of NZ_JBHFOM010000014.1, read as the reverse complement.
AGAAATCCCCGAAGCCTTAAAACCGAGAAAGATTGCGATTAATGGTAAAAGTTTATTGCACAAAAATTAAACACCATTAACCTTAAAAGTTAACTTTCTATTCCCCTTATTTGTTATTTATTTTTTGCCCAGTCACTGACTGGGCTTTTTTTGTTTAATTTGCGCAGGCATAAACATCATAATTATACCACCTAACAATGACACAGTACTTGCTGTTAAAAAGGCGGAACTCGCCCCTAATCCATCAAGCCATAATACCCCTGCTATATAAGCACCAATCGCTCCGCCCACACCATAAACACCTCCCAAATACACCGCTTGGCCTCGTGATTGTTGACTAGCGCTAAAATAGTTACTAATAAAAAACATAGAAGCACTATGAAAAAGTCCAAAACTAGCGCCATGCAGTAATTGTGTAAAAGTCAAAATCCAAATTGACTCGGCATATAATGCGACCAAGCCCCAACGAATTGCGGTTACCACCAAACTAAATATTAACAAAGCCTTTAACGAAAAGTATTTAAAGAAGCTACTTGCAAAAACAAACACTAAAATTTCAGCAACCACGCCAATAGAAATAAGTAAACCAACGGTAAAACCAGAATAGGATAAGTCACGTAAAAAAAGAGCAAAAAAACCATAAAATGGTCCAAAGCTTATTTGTAATAGCATGCCACCGGTAAAAAAAGAAAGAAAACTTAATGTCAATAATTTATGTTTTAATGTTATTGAGTGCGCCTTCACTTTATTTATTACGCGCTGAGGTTTAATTGCAATAGTAGACAACAATAAAAATAATAAAATAATACAACCCATAATAACAAAAGCAGATGTAAACGAAGACTGAGATGAAGTTGATAAAGCGGATTGACTATAGTGCTCCATGAGTTGCCCTGCTAGAAGCGCTAAAACAATAAAACCGATACTTCCCCATAACCGAATACGTGCATAAATTTTACTACTTCGACGAACAGAATTTAACGTAAATACTTCAAGTTGCGGTAATATTGCCGTCCAAAATAGACTAAATAACGCCAAGGAAAAACTAATAGGCCAATAACTATCTAGCCAAAACAATAATGCAAAGCTTAGTAAGGCAAATAACGCCCCAAGCCTAATAATAAGTAATTGTTTTCCTGTTTTGTCTGCTAATATTGCCCATAAGCTTGGAGCCACAATTTTTGTAGCGGTAAGAATTGCAAAAATTTCACCTAATTCAAGAGAGGTGAAACCTTTACCATCTAGAAATACAGAAAGGTAAGGTGAAATTAAGCCGAGAATGGCAAAGTAGAAAAAGTAACTCGAAGATAAACGGGTAAATAATGACAAACTAACTCCTACTTACCCTAAATAAGCTAAACAATTATAATGAAACAATAAAATCTAAACGACTAGTAAACATTTAGCCTTTTGTGATCACTGGCGTACTACAAATAACATCGGCATTTTGTGCTCTGTGTCGTAAATAGTGATCCATTAAGGTTAGTGCTAGCATAGCCTCTGCAATTGGCACAGCACGAATACCAACACAAGGATCATGTCGACCTTTCGTAATAATATCAGTTGCCACACCATTAGCGTCAACCGTTTTACCACTAACCCCAATACTTGACGTAGGTTTCAGTGCTAAATGAGCAATGATATCCTGACCAGAAGAAATCCCGCCTAATACACCACCAGCATGATTACTATTAAACCCCTGCGGTGTTAATTCATCTCGATGCTCTGAACCTTTTTGATCAACAACACCAAAACCATCACCAATTTCAACACCTTTTACCGCATTAATACTCATTAATCCATGTGCTATTTCAGCATCAAGTCGGTCGAAAATAGGTTCTCCTAAGCCAACAGGAACATTCGTTGCAACAACACTCACTTTAGCACCAATAGAGTCTTTAGCACGCATTACATCACGTAAATGTTGGTCTAATTGTTCTAACTTAGTATTATCAGGAAAAAAGAACTGATTTTGTTCAACTTCTGCCCAATTAATATTTGTAAAATCAAGCGAGGCGCCGTTAGCAGATGTGGCTGTAATATCACCAATCTGTGTCACACAAGCTTGTATTTTCATACCGAATTTTTGATATAAAAACTTTTTAGCAATAGCACCTGCAGCAACCCTCATGGCTGTTTCTCTTGCCGAAGAACGCCCACCGCCGCGATAATCACGTAAACCATATTTTTGCGTGTAAGTATAATCAGCATGACCTGGGCGAAAACTTTGTGCAATATTACCGTAATCTTTTGAACGTTGGTCAGTATTTTCAATTATTAAACCAATCGGTGTGCCCGTTGTTTTACCTTCAAAAACACCTGACATAATTTTAACTTTATCGGCTTCATTTCTTGCCGTAGTAAAACGAGATTTCCCAGGACGTCGCCTATCAAGATCACCTTGTAAATCTTCTTCAGATAACTCAATTCCTGGTGGGCAACCATCAATAATAGCACCAAGGCCTAAACCATGGCTCTCACCAAATGAAGTCACACTAAATAATTTTCCAAAGGTATTGCCTGACATTCTAACTCCAACGTCTAATTAATTTATTTAATATTTTTAATGATTTTCTAAAGCCGCAGTAAACACAGCTGAAAACTCAACCAATTGAGCCTTAGTTAACATGAAAACTCCATGGCCTCCACGCTCAAAATTAAGCCAAGTAAACGGAACTTCTTTATATAAGGCTTTAACATGTACTTCAGAGTTCCCCACTTCACAAAATAGCAAACCACCTTCATTAAGGTGCTTGGCACTTTCAGCCAGAATAATCCGTACAATATCTAAGCCATCTTCACCACAACCTAATCCCATTTCAGGTTCATGCTGGTATTCCTGCGGCAAACTATTTATATCTTGTTGATCAACATAAGGAGGATTGCTGACAATTAAATCATAATTTTGCCCTTCAACCCCAGAGAAAACATCAGACTGAATTGGAATAACTTGTTCACAAAGACCGTGGTTTTCTATATTTATTTGCGCAACATTGAGTGCATCAATGGATAAATCCACTGCATCTACGTCTGCCTCACTAAAATAACTAGCACACGCGATAGCGATACATCCACTGCCAGTACATAAATCTAAAATACGTTTTGGCGAATTGTTTGCGGTAATATAAGGAAAAAAGTGGTTTTCAATTAATTCGGCAATAGGTGAACGAGGTATCAATACCCGCTCATCAACATAAAAAGGCAATTGAGCAAAATAAGTAACATTAGTGATATAAGCAACGGGAATTTGTTCTTCTACTCGACGAGAAAACAAGGCTAAAACATGTAATTTCTCTGATTCAACCAAACGGCATGTCATTATACTGTCATCAAGTTCATTGGGTAATGATAAAGCATACATAACTAAAATATACGCATCATTAAAGGCGTTATCACTTCCATGACCATAAAATAATTCAGCTTGATTAAATAATGTCGCACCATAACGACAATAATCCGCAATGGTTTGCAACTGGCTTGTGACTTCAATGTACTTCATCATTAAAAAAATCCTATAGCTCTTTAGCAATATAGTTCGTCTATTTATTATCTAGACTCAATCAAGATATTCACGCTAAGCATTTAACAATACCCTTAAAATAGGTTGAAGTATAAATCATTGCATTCATTTCTTGTAAAGATTAACAGATATTTTTAAACTGTTATGATGAAAATGAAACATATACTTAAAATATCAAGTAATCTTAAAAAATCAATTGACCCCATTGATGAAAATATTTTTCAACAAGCAATAGGTAAGGTAAAACGATTAAAAGCCGACACCATACACTTTGATAAAAAACTCAGCAAGCCTAAAAACAATTCTCAGTTAAAAAAATATCAGGAAAACTCACAACAAGATAAAAACAAGTCTCTAGCACAGTTTTATTTTTCTGACGAATTTGAACCAAACTTAAACACACAAGGCCCAATGAAATATATCCGCAGTGATGTGGATAGTTTTGAGGCTAAAAATTTACGTCGTGGTGTTTACACCCCTGATTTAATATTAGATCTACATGGTTTAGATCAAAGACAAGCCAAGCAAGAAATTGCAGCTTTACTTTATGCCTGCCAAAAAGAGCATGCCCAATGCATTTGTATTGTTCATGGCCTTGGCTCAAAGGTATTAAAAAACAAAGTCCCTCATTGGTTAGTACAACATCCAGATGTTATGGCATTTCACCAAGCCCCATTAGAATGGGGGGGGAATGGCGCTCTGTTAGCATTAATAGAGCTAAAAGATAAATTTAACAAGTCATAGCCCTATTCAACGTCTACATTTAAACGTCTACATTTTCTAGCTGTACTATTTCAACTAATTGTCCTTGCATCTTTTCAGTATCATAATCAATTACAGCAATTGAACCCGTTGCGAAAATGGGCATATTCGTTGAGTTAGTTAATTCGCCCACTAAGTAACTAACAAAAGGCATATGAGAAATAAATAAAATAGCTTGATTTTGATCAGAAATATTATTGACGGTCAGCCCATCAATAAAATTGTGAACTTGTTTAGTATTGCCAGCGGGAGTAATTAAATCAAATGTTTCTGGAATAATATCATTTGCCCCTACCAACTTGTTTATTGCCAGCAACACATTGGCACAACTTTGTTGTGCTCTAACATAAGGACTTACAAAAATTTTCATCAATTTTGCTAATTCATATTTTGCTATCCACCTCCCCATTCTTTGAGCTTGAATAGCCCCTAGCTTTGTCAGAGGTCTTAGTGAATCTTTACCTTCAATATTTGCTGCCTCTCCATGGCGCATAATAAAAATATACATGTTTTCTCCCGCTTATCGAGTAGATAAACTTACGCGGTTGTCGTTTTTTTGGCTATAGTAATGGAAATATATATTAACTGTTAAGAATAAAATAGACTCTAATTATATCATAAGGTAATTTAGACTAAATAAAGCAATAATAATTAGGAGCCGTGAGTTGAAGAAAAGCCCGAATGATTTAAAAAAATATCAATCTCTTACCTTAAACAATGGTTTGCGGGTTTTATTGATTCATAACGAAGATACCGACAAAAGTGCGGCGGCATTAGCTGTTAATGTCGGTCACTTTAATGATCCATCAGAAAGAGAGGGATTAGCACATTTTCTAGAACATATGCTTTTTTTAGGCACAACTAAATACCCTGATGGCAGTGAATATCAAAAATTTATTAATCAACATGGCGGTAGTAATAATGCTTGGACAGCAACAGAGCATACCTGCTTTTACTTTGACATTCATTATCTACACTTTAAAGAAGCACTAGATCGTTTTAGTCAGTTTTTTATTTCCCCGTTATTATCTGAAGAGTTTATTCATAAAGAACGTAAAAATATTGAAGCTGAGTTTAAGTTAAAACTTAAAGACGATGTTCGTCGTTTATATGATGTTCATAAAGAAACAATTAATCAACTACATCCTTTTTCCCAATTTTCCGTTGGTAACACTGACACGCTTGCCGATAGAGATGGTCTGAGTATTAGCAATGAGGTTAATGACTTTTTTGAACAGTACTACCAAGCAAGTTATATGACACTTGCTATTGAAGGACCACAGCCATTAGCCGAACTGCAAAGTTTAGCTGAGTGCATGTTTAGTGAAATTAAAAATAATAATATTGCATTAGCTAACGTTACCCAACCTTTATATTTGCCTGAGCATCAAGGAATACAAATAAATGTACAACCTGTAAAAAACGAACATCAATTAATTATCAGTTTTGCGATGGAAAGCATTGATAAATATTACCAAGATAAGCCTGAATCTATACTCACTTATTTAATTGGCCATGAAGGTGAAGGTAGTATTTTAGCAAAACTGAAGCAAGAGCAATGGGCAATGAGCTTAACGGCTGGGTCAGGTATCAACGGTTCTAATTTTAAAGATTTCAATATTAATATTAGTTTAACCGAGTTAGGCGAAGCACATATTGATGATATTATTAGCATCGTTTTTTCTTACATTGGTTTATTAAAATATCAAAAAATTCCTGTTTATTTTTATCATGAAAAGCAAATCATTGCTGATCTATCATTTATGTACCAAGAAAAATGTAGCCCGTTAGACAATGTTAGCCAACTTGCCATTAATATGCAGCATTATCCCTGCGAAGATTATATATTTGGTGATTATATTATGTCAGGCATGAATGATAATAATATTAATCACCTATTAAGCTATTTAAATGCTGACAATCTTCGTGTTATTCATATTAGCCAAAATAATAATTTTTCAAGAACCAGTTTTTGGTATCAGGTACCTTATCATATAAATAAAATACCAAAAGAAACACTAAACTACTGGCGAACATTATCTACTCCAAACCATAAAAACTATAAAAAAAACAACGATCTTTTTTTACCAAAAGAAAATCCGTACATTACAGGTAATCCACATATTTTTGATAATATAGATAAAAATACCTTGCCAACAAAAATAGAATCAAGCAATGGCTTAGCCGTATGGTACAAACAAGACACTACATTCAAAGTACCCAAAGGCTATATTTATATTGGCATAGACTCTCCTCTTGCAATACAAAGCGTTGCTAATATTGCAATGACACGCTTATTTGTAGATTTGTATACAAATACTATCGTTGAAGAAAACTACGACGCCGAGCTTGCTTGTATTCATTACCATTTATACGCTCATCAAGGTGGTATTACATTACAAATCTCTGGCATCAGTGAAAATCAACCTAAGTTATTACAAAAACTTTTACATAGCTTAATTCACCACGGAATAAACGAAAGAGACTTCAAGTTATTCAAACAACAATTAGTCAATCAATGGAAAAACAGTGATAAAAGCAAGTCTATTTCACAGCTTTTTTCTACGCTAAGTTCCCTAATGCAACCAAATAACCCTTGTGCTGACGACTTAGCAAAAGCATTAACAACGGTTAACTTTTCACAATTTCAAAAATACAGTAAACAACTCTTTGAAAAAGTCACCTTAGAAGTATTAATTCATGGTAACTGGTTAATAGAGCATGCCAATGACATAGTAGAGAATATAAAATTAGCCTTCAAAAATAAATATCATGATGAATATGCTGTGCAATGCCCTGTTATTGATATTATGAATAAAAAAACACTGGTTCACCCTCTAACAATACCAGAGCATGATCATGCTACCGTTATTTATAATCCACTGCGTACCAGAGATGAAAATTTAGTAGCCTTAGCTATGGTAACAAGTCACCTTTTATCGCCTTTATTCTTTCAAGAAATGCGCACCAACAAACAATATGGCTACTTAGTGGGGGTAGGTTATGTGCCAATAAACAGATATCCTGGCATTGCTTTTTATATTCAATCTCCTCATACCGATGCCATCACCTTAACTAAAGCTATTGATGACTTTATAAACAATAGCTTAGACACCTTAAAAGATTTGAGTAATGATGACTGGTCTCACCTTATCCATGGTTTGGCTGGGCAGTTACAAGAAAAAGATAATAATCTAAGAATTAAAAGCCAACGCTTTTGGTCAGCAATATGCAATAAGGATGTTCACTTCACCCATAAAGCACAACTGGTTGAATCCATATTGTCTTTAAAGTTTCAAGACGTTATAACATTCATTACAAAGCAGCTGAGGTCAATAGCAATTCCCGATAGAATCATTCTTATGTCAATGCCAACAGAAGAGCCTGCATTGTTTCAAAAAATAAAACACACATTAAAAAATAATATCAACCTAGTTGATACAACTGCATTTACTAAAAAAGGTCGAATAAAATATTAGCCCTGCCAAATAAAAAGCAATTAAACACGAATAAAAATCAATTCAAATGTAACAAAAGTTGACTTAAGGCAGTACATCATTTTTAATGGTCTGCCACATGCTTTTTTTTGTCTAACGCTATTTATGTTTATAAACAATTTTTTCACTACTATAGCTAAGCTAGGTTAAACTGTGTTTTCATATTTTTTTAAGGTTATTACTATTTATGTATTAAATCTTATTGTTGATAAATTATTTTCTCTTAACGCTCTCAAACAGCTCATAATATTTATTTTCTATGCCTCTTTTTCTTCTCATGCTATTACAAATGAACTATCGAGTGATGTATCAGAAATAACAGAAAACACCAACATCGAGTCTACAAGCACACAATTAAAATTTACGCAATTATCTACTTTACAAGGTTTATCCAACTCAAATGTATTTGGTATCACACAAGATCACCAAGGTTTTATTTGGTTTGCCACTGAAGATGGTTTAAACCGTTTTGATGGTAATAACTTTGTTACTTACCGACACAATATTAATAATAAAAATTCAATCACTGATAATGTAATTCGTAAAATTTTTATAGACAGCGAAAACACGCTTTGGGTTGGCACCGAAAATGGTTTAAGCCGTTACAATGTTGAACTTGATAATTTTGATAACTTCAAACATGTCGCAAATAATGACTCATCTTTAAAAGATAATGTAATTTGGGATATTTTTCAAAATAAAACCGATAGTTCAACCAGCAAACAAGAAAAATCGCCATTATGGATATCTACATCCGAAGGATTACATACTCTTTCTCCCACAAGTAATGTTAATAATATTAAGTTCAATAGAATAAATATACGTGACCATAATGATAAAATTCGAGAAATAAAAACTATTTTTCAAGATAAACAACAGAACTACTGGCTAGGAACCTTTGACAACGGCATTCACCTTCTCAGTAAAAGTCTTAACTATATAGGCTCACTAACACAAGCAAATAAATTCAATCTCACTATTAAAGCTAACGCATTATTTGACATGAAAATAATCGATAATCAATATTGGTTAGCGACTGACAATGGGTTATATATTGTTGATGATCGCTATCAACTCGTTTCACACCTCACGGAAAAACCTAAAGAAAACGATAAAAGCCAAGTTTTATTATCGAATAAAATTAGGAATATAGAACAATTTGACGAAAATCATGTTTGGCTAGCTACTCACAATGGTTTAAATACGATCAACTTATTAAATAACGACATTAAAAGCTATCAAAACAATAACAAGTCAACATCTTTGAGTGAAAACTGGCTCATGGATATACACCGTGATAATAACGACAATATGTGGTTAGCAAGTTATGGAGGGGGGCTAAATCAATACTCTCCCTTAACAGAACTTATTTTTCATGGTTTAACTGATAATAATGAAAAAAAATATAGGGTAGAATCTTTTGTTGAAAGTCCTCAAGGTACTATTTGGTTATCAACAGAGCAAAATGGTTTATTTAGTTTATCTAATTCAAAAACATTAACAAAAATCAAACTGAATTTTAAAGAGGATATCTGGCGAATCATATCTTCAAATCAAGGTGTACTTTTCATAATAACTAAAACAGGTAAACTCTTTGAATACAATATTATCAAAAAAAAATTAGTAGAAAAAGAAACATGGTTAAATGAATCAAATTATCCTGCTGACAACTCGATTCTAGCCTCAGCAGACTCACTTTGGTATATAGATTATGACGGTTTTCTAAAACAATATAATACAAATGATGACTCATTTAAAAGATATTCAACATCAAATAACGATACTTTTATTCATTTACAATTTAATAATGATAAATTATTTTTACTATCAAATAATAACAAAATACTCACTTTTAATATTACGAGTAATACCTTTGAAAAGAATTTCTTTAAATTAAGCAATACGATAAATGCCAAATCGATAAATAATATTTGGATTTATAAAAACAATATTTTATTGGGGTCAGAATCCCATGGATTAACCGTGGTTAACGTTGATAATAATAAAATCACTACCTTCAATGAAAGCAATGGATTAACAAACAATTATATAGCCTCTTTACTGATAGATGAAGATGAAAATATTTGGGTAGCAACCAATTCAGGCCTAAATTCAATATCTCTGAAAACGTCAAAAGTAATTAAATTTGATATAGATTTCGCAATTAATTCTCCTGAATTTCAAATATCTTCTGCTTTTAAAGACACTAAAGGAAAAATGTATTTCGGCAGCCCTAACGGCTTTTACCAATTCACCCCAAATGAGCTATTAAAAATTAAACACAATATAACTTTCCCTGTGTTTACAAATCTCTATGTAGCCAATAAAAAAACGCCTATTAATCCAGAACAAGAACTTATCCAAAATAAAATAAATACTTACACCTTGAAAAAACATTTAAATTCTTTAGATAATTTAGAATTAGCTTATAAACAATCCCCTATCAGCATTGAGTTTATATCGCCAAATATAAAATTACCTTCTCAACTTCGTTATCGATATAGATTACAGGGATTAGAAAAAAACTGGATCGATGCAGCAACCAATGCCGCTAACAACCGTGCAACTTACACTAATTTAAGCCCTGGAAAATATGTATTTGAAGTACAGGCTTATGACACTTATAACCAAAACAAAGCTAAAACAAGTCAATTAAACGTACGTATTCTACCACCATGGTGGTTATCCACCAGTATGCTACTGTTCTATGGCTTACTTACTTTATTGTTTTTTATCTATATTTTTCAGCAATATAGAAATAAGCAGCTTTATCATTCACAAATAAAAGAAAGCGAAGAACGTTTAAAACTTTCCTTATGGGGTAGTGGCGATGAAATGTGGGATTGGAATATTGTTACCGATAAAATATACCGCTCTAATATTTGGGGTATTTTAGATTTTCCTCAAGATGGTACGCGCAACAAAAGTGAACAAAGCACTGATGAAGGTGTATTAAAAACTAATATCCACCATCATGATTTAGGCAAAGTAAAAAAAGCTCTAGATGAACATTTTAATCAAAATACAGATCATTTCGAAGCAACATATCGTGTAAAAAACAAAAATAATCAATGGGTATGGATTTTAGATCGAGGCAAAATAGTTGAACGTGATGAAAACAACAAGCCCTCACGTATGACAGGTACACTTAAAGATATTAGCCAAATAAAAAAGACAGAAGAACGATTAAAGCTTTTTGCTAGGTGCATTCAAAATATATCTGATGCTGTTATTATTTACGATCGCCAGTTTATTGCTGTAGATGTTAATAAGGCTTTTCAGCGAATAACGGGGACAAACAGAAAACAAACTATCGGTAGATCACTGTCATTTGATCAATACCCCAAGAATTTCACACAAAATGTTAAACAACACTTACTTACGAAAGGCAGTTGGTATGGTGAAATTGAAAATATTCGTACTGATGGTAGTAAATATTTAACTGATTTGAATATAGATATTATTCAAGATGAAAACAGCCAAATATCACATTTTGTTGGTGTTTTTTCAGATATTACCAAACGCAAAGAAACTGAAGCAGAGCTGAGAAAATTAGTTAGCTCTGACACACTAACAGGTTTACCAAATCGGTCATACTTTCAAGCGAACCAAGCGCGCTTAGTTAGAAGCAACATTAATCATGCTTTACTTGTGTTTGATTTAGATAACTTTAAAAAAATAAATGATTCTATGGGGCATCAAGTTGGTGATGCAATATTATGTCAAGTCGCCAAACGTATGTTAACCCTAGGGCGCAAGCAAGATACGGTATATCGATTAGGTGGTGATGAATTTAGTATTATTATTGAAGGCACTAATGATATACATACCATCACCTCACTAGCCAAAGACATATTACGTACAGTTGCATTACCCTTTAGAATAAAAAATCAAGAAATAGTTTTGTACAGCAGCATTGGTATTGTTCTTTCACCTGAAGATGGTATGACGGGACATGAACTCCTTAAAAATGCCGATACTGCCATGTATCATGCCAAAGGAAGTGGCGGCAATAAGTACCAATTTTTCAGTGATTCCATGAACAAACAAGCAGTTAAACGACTACAAATTGAAAGTTTAATTCGACATGGTTTAAAAGATGATTCATTTTCGGTTTATTACCAACCCAAAATTGAAATTGCTACAGGAAAAATTGCAGGTATGGAAGCCTTAGTTCGTTTTGAAACACCTAGCAAAGGTATTATTAGCCCAATTATATTTATTCCTGTGTCAGAAGAAACAGGTCAAATAATAGATATAGGCGAAATAGTTTTAAGAAAAGCCTGTTACGCTACAAAAAAATGGGTAGACGCAGGATTATTTGATGGTAGAGTCGCAGTGAATTTATCTGCTGTACAGTTTACTCAATCAAACTTGGTCACTCAGATCGCCAATATTTTAAAAGAAAGTAAATTACCCGCTCAGCATTTAGAGTTAGAGATAACAGAAGGTACCGTAATGAACTCGCCGCAAGAAGCAATTGATACTATGTTACAGCTAAGAGCTTTAGGTATTCACTTATCTCTTGATGATTTCGGTACTGGCTACTCGTCTTTAGCATATTTGAAAAAATTCCCACTCAATACCCTAAAAATAGATAAAGCATTCGTTGATGATATTGAAGAGTCAGAACAAGGTAGAAATATGGTTGCTACTATTGTTACTATTGCACATAACCTCGGTATGGATGTTGTGGCTGAAGGAGTAGAAACGAATCAGCAATTAAGCTTTCTGTCTGGATTACGATGTGAACAATTACAGGGGTATTTATATAGTAAGCCCTTAGCTACTGAACATTTCCAAAAGTACCTACTTGCTCATCAAATAGCTAAGAAATCAACGGCATTTAGTTAACACCTTTGCGACTTCAGAAAAACAATCTATCGCTTTGTCAAAAAAATGACATAACGCCGATGTATCCATATCAACTACAACTAAACTATCTTAATAAGCAAACGCGGCCTCTATAATACAAGCTACCGCGATGTCAAATTTATTTGGCACGATTTAAGCATATTTCCTATTGGTATTCTAATAAACAACAATATAAAGGAAAAATGCATGTTAAGTTCAATTATTCTTTCAATGGCTATGTCAGTTACTCCAGCTCAAATAGCAGGTGTTCATAACCTAGATATACAAGAAATTGGTGCAAAGCGTGGCACCCGTCGATTAAGTAATGAAAATAATTTAGATATCGAAACGATTGGAGCTAAACGAGGAACCCGTCGATTGAGTAATGAAAATGACTTAATCATTGAAACGGTTGGAGCTAAACGAGGAACCCGTCGATTGAGTAATGAGAATGACTTAATCATTGAAACGATTGGAGCTAAACGCGGAACTCGTCGACTTTAAAAACCAAATGAATTAAGAGGTTAGTGTATGTCCAATTTATTTAAAATGTTTTTCTTTACCCAAAAAGCTAAAAAAGTTAATCCTATCGCTGCTAGTATTGAGATAAAAGAAACTTCTGCCAACAATTGGTGGTCTTAGTTTTATAAAAAATAAGCACTTTACTATCGTTTATGACAAACATTTATGACAGCGTCATTATCGATCTGAAGATTACTAACATGGACGTTAGCAACTTTATTCTCATCTACCTTTGCAAACCTAAATACACTTTTAATTGTTATTTTTCTTGTATTAACAACACCAACTACATCTAAATAAAAATCAATATTATTAATCATACGGTTAAGCCATAACTACACTGCTAGTTAAATACTCACCTAAACCAATTAACCAATTGATATCAAACAAATTAATTACTTATTACGTAAATCGTAAATCGTAAATCGTAAAACACTATACATTGTGTTTTAACTTGTTTTAAATAAAACAGGAAAAAAATAGCCTAATGCACGGATTAATTTTTCCCTACTTGTGGCAATTTTTGCCGCATAGAAACATACACTTTAATGTATATCATCTTAATAGGTTGATGTGATGGTCTTCTCCTTATCTATTGATGAAAAACCTATTAATAAAAAAACGTTACCTCTTAAAAAGAAGTAACGTTTTTAATACATAATTGTAGTTACGAGGGCTTAACAATGCTTAATCAATAATAAAAAACATGTCAACTAGTATTTAAACATATCTAGACATTAATAATACTTAGTGCCATTTTCAGCCATTGCAATCAACGCTTCACATGGAGTATAACGCTCACCATATTTATCAGCCCACACTCTTAATTGCGCAATTAACGCTTGAGCACCAATTTTATCAATATAACGCAATGGCCCACCTAAAAATGGTGGAAAACCAATACCAAATATAGCACCAATATCAGCATCGCGCGCATTACGCACTATACCTTCATCAACACAACGTGCCGCTTCATTAAGCATCATGTAAGTACAACGCTTTGCTATTTGGTCGTTAGACAAGCTTCCAAGGGGGGTCACGTTCAATAAAGTATAGATACTTTCATCAACTTGTTTTCCTTTTTGCTTAAAGCCTTTTTTCGCTTGCTTACCATACAAATAGAAACCTTTATTTGCTTTTTTGCCTAATCGCCCATCATCTAATAGTTTAGAAAAAGCAGCAGGTGCAGCAAAACGGTCGCCTAATTCTGCCTGTAAAATTGGCCCTATTTTAGCCCCAACATCAATACCTACTTCGTCCAACAATTGCATTGGCCCAACGGGAAAACCAAAATCAACCAAGGCTTTATCTACCTTATCAATAGGTTCACCTGCCAGTAATAACAAAGCGGCTTCATTCATATACGGTGCTAATATACGATTAACATAAAAACCTGCTTTATCTTTAACAACAATGGGGGTTTTGCCTTGCTTTTTAGCAAAAGCTACTGTTGTAGAAATGGTTTGATCTGAGGTTTTACCTGCCACAGAATCATGCGGAATAATTTCCACTAAAGGCATTTTATCAACGGGCGAAAAATAATGTAAACCTATCACATTTTCAGGACGCGCCGCTTTAGCCGCGATATTACCAATAGGTAGACTAGAGGTATTACTAGCAAAAATAGTTGACTCTTTTGTATTAGCTTCTACTTCAAGCACCATATTTTGTTTTAATTCTAGGTTTTCAAATACCGCTTCCACAACAATATCAACATTTTTAAAACCTGAATAATCTATACTTCCTGTAATCATCGACATTTGTTTTTGCATTTCACTATTGCGTATAAAACGACGTTTTACTTTCTTATTAAGTAAGTCATAACTGTATTTAAACGCATGGCTAATGCCTTGATGACTGATATCTTTTATACGCGCAGGAATGTTTGCTTTTGTTGCAGTAACAAAAGCAATACCACCGCCCATTAACCCACCACCAAGCACACCAGCTTTTACTATTTTTTCAGGTAAAACATCGGCTACGCCCTGCTCTTTTTTCATGTCTGTAGTGGCAAAGAAAAGATTACGTAGTTGGGCTGATTCAGGGCTCATTACCAGTTCAGCAAAATGTTCTGCTTCAATCTGATATCCCTTTGCAGGGTTCTGCTCCATGCCCGTTCTAACACAATCAATAATTTTAACTGGCGCAGGATAATTCCCTTTTGTTTTAGTTAACACGGATTTAGTTGCTTGCTTATAAATAATACCACGACCAACAGATGATTCTTCAAGGAAACGATTTATTAAGGAAGGTACCAATGATAATTTAGATTTACCTGACTGTTTAAAGTTACCCGACAATGCCATTTGTTCAGCAGTTTCAATTAAAATACTGTTAGGCACAACATCATTGACTAAACCTGCTTTTAACGCTTGGCTGGCTCGAAGTTGCTTACCTGTTAACATCATATCTAATGCTTTTTGAACACCAACCAGTTTGGGTAATCTTTGCGTACCACCACCACCAGGTAATAAACCTAACTGTACTTCAGGTAAACCTAATGCCGTTTTGGGGTTATCACTACAAACCCGTGCATGACATGCCATAGCTAACTCTAAACCGCCACCTAAACAAGCACCGTTTATAGCAGCAACAATAGGTACATTTAACTGTTCAAGCTGCGAAAAAAGCATTTGACCTTGACGAGTCATCGCCATGACAGCATCTTTTGTTTTACAATCGTTGATCATATTAATATCAGCGCCCGCAACAAAAGAATCTTTTTTACCACTGCACAACACCACACCCTTTATTGCCGTATCTGATTTAATTTCAGTTAAAACATCGGCAACTTGCTCAGCAAATTCAGCCTTAAGAGTGTTCATTGTGTCGCCTACAACATCCATCACTAAATGAGCAATGCCGTTTTTCTGTCTAACCAGTGTAAAAGTACCCTCTTTTTTGGTATTTGCTACAGTACTGCTTAACTCATCACCGTTTACTTCTTTTTTAATATCGTTCATTAATCTGTCTCCACAACCATTGCCGCACCTAAACCACCAGCCGCACAAGCCGTAGTTAAACCAACACCTCCGCCACGACGATTAAGTTCATTTAAGGTTTGTGTAATTAATCTTGCTCCCGTTGCCGCAAATGGATGACCATAAGCAATTGAACCACCCATTACATTAAATTTTGTCATATCTATTTCACCAATAGCTTTATCACGACCTAAATGCGTTTTTGCAAATTGCGCACTTTCAAACATTTTCATGTTAGCTAATGCTTGCGCAGCAAAAGCTTCATGCATTTCAATTAGATCTAAATCAGCTAATTCTAATCCTGCACGTTTCAGGGCAATTGGTGTAGCAAAACTAGGTCCCATTAATAAATCTTGCCAAACATCAATGGCTGCAAAACCATAACTACGAATATACCCTAAAGGCTTATAACCAAGTTCTTTTGCTCGGCCTTCTCGCATTAACAAAATAGCCGCTCCACCGTCAGTTAAAGCAGTACTTGTCGCTGCGGTAACCGTACCGTGCTTTCTATCAAAACAAGGGCGTAATTTTGCATAACCTGCTAATTCGGAATTTTCACGAATACAATTATCTTTACTGATAAAGCTATTATAGGGCTCGCTATGTGCCGTCATCACTTCACCATCAAGTTTTCCCTCTGCCCAACTTTTTGTTGCCAAAGTATGCGATCTATGTGCTAAAGCATCTTGATCTTCACGCGAAATACCATAGCTTTTAGCCATTTGTTCGGCCGTTTGCCCCATAGAGATACCAGTAGAATACTCAGCAACAGCAGGCGCAACAGGTAAAATGTCTTTCAACCCTAACTTTCTAATTAAAGCAATTTTTTGCCCTAAGGTTTTTGTTTTACTTAAATCTAGTAATGTACGTGCAAACTTTTTCGAAACACCAATAGGCGCAACTGAAGAAGAATCAGCTCCACCCGCAACGCCAACATCAACAAAACCAGCCATAATTGACTCAGCAATATTCACTGTTGATTGAAAGCTAGTAGCACAAGCTCTAGAAACACTATACGCATCAGTATGTAAGTTCATCCCTGTGCCTAGAACAATTTCACGAGCAATATTAGGCGCTTCTGGCATTTGAACTACTTGACCAAACACACATTGATCAATAATTTTCGGATCAACATCGTATTTTTGTAATAATTCATTAACTACCATTTTACCTAAATCAACAGCAGGTACACCATGAAAAGCAGTAGCTTGTTTTGCAAAAGGGGTTCTAAGCCCGGCAACGACAGCGATACGTTCGCCTGCCCGTGTGGTCATTTTTATCGTCATGTACGGTATTCTCCAATTAAAAGTGTTTACCCTATGCTCAAAACATTAAAGGTAAAAGCACAAGAGGTCAGACCTCTAGAATATTACCTTGATTCTAACTAACTATACAAAAATATCAATCCCTGTTTTTATTGTGTTTTTAACACAATATTATTTAAGCATAGCTTATTAGCTGAATTTCATACGAAAAAATTTGTTACAACTAAGTTAAACTCTGCTTGTTTTATTTACTATTGCCCTTATATATACTCATGTCACTTTAATAGACAAACACTATCTATTGCAGTATTTCAGATTCAACTTCTAGAATGCATTATATTAATGCACTTTCTTATACAAATTATAAACGTAAGATAAATAATTATGGCAATTGAACATTTTTCAGCATTAAAACAACATTTATCACAACAAATTATTGGTCAGCCTGCTTTTGTAGAAAACCTACTGATTGCATTATTAGCCAACGGTCATCTTATTGTAGAAGGTCCTCCAGGCTTAGCAAAAACTCGCGCTGTTAACGCGTTAGCAGATGGTCTTGAAGCTGATTTTCATCGTATTCAATTTACGCCTGACTTATTACCTGCTGATTTAACGGGAACTGATATTTATAGGCCAGAAGACGGCAGCTTCGTATTTCAAGCGGGACCATTATTTCAAAACCTAGTGCTAGCGGATGAAATTAACCGTGCGCCAGCTAAGGTTCAGTCAGCCTTACTAGAAGCTATGGCTGAAGGCCAGGTAACTGTGGGTAGAAAAACCTATCAATTACCTGAATTATTTTTAGTTATGGCAACTCAAAACCCTATTGAACAAGAAGGTACTTATCCATTACCAGAAGCACAATTAGACCGATTTTTAATGCATTTAGAAATTGATTACCCCGATGCAGCAAGTGAATTAGAAATACTAAAACTCAATCGCGGTGAAGCACTTAATAATTCAAATCAAGAAAAAACACAATTGCGAGTTTTAAGCCAGGCCGAAATATTTACTGCCCGTAAAGCAGTGCTTAATATTCATATGGCACCTACGCTTGAAACATATATGGTTGATTTAATTATGGCAACACGTCAACCAGAAAAATACGATGATAAACTAAAATCATGGTTGGCATTTGGTGCTAGTCCGCGTGCGACTATTGCCTTAGATAGATGCGCTCGTGCCCGCGCGTGGTTGCACAACCGAGACTTCGTAAGTCCTGAAGACATCCAAGCCGTTTTACATAATGTTTTAAGACACAGAATTATTCTTAGCTATCAGGCAGAAGCAGAAGGTATCACAGCAAATCACTTACTCGATCACCTATTAAGTTTAGTTGCTGTGGCCTAATGCCCTCAAATAAATCAGGAATTAATATAGTCGAGAGTTTAATCGACCAAGATAACAAATCTATTAAGTTAGTATAACAATGTGGTTTAAACAAAAAACAACTAATAACAAACAAAAGTTTTCTACCGACAGTTGTCAGAATCAACTTGCTAGTATTCAGAGCAATGGCGTCGATCTTGACATAAAGGAACTGCTTTATTACCAAAATAAAACAGCGTTAATTGATTTATCTGCACGTAAAAACATTCATGGTCAAATGTCGGGAAACTACTTATCTCGTAGCAAAGGCCGAGGAATGGAGTTTGATGAAGTACGTCATTACCAAACGGGTGACGATATTCGTGCGATTGATTGGCGCGTTACCGCAAGAACAGGTAAAACCCATACAAAGCTATTCCGTGAAGAATTAGAGCGCCCCGTACTTATTGCTACTGATTTAAGTGCCAGTATGCATTTTGGTAGTCAATTGTTATTTAAATCTGTTCAGGCTGCTCATTTAGCATCATTAGTCGCATGGCATGCCAAAAACCGTGGTGATCGTTTAGGTGGTATAGTGTTTAATCAGCATGAACACTTAGAATTAAAACCACGCAGCCGTAAAGAAGGGGTATTGCATTATTTACATGCATTAACGGCTATTCACCAATCTCAACATCAAGCACAATACGATACTACTAGCTCAATTAATGCTGATGATGAGCATAGTCATCATTATTTTAGTGATAATTGCGCTCGAATCAGACAAGTTGCTAAGCCTGGTGCTTTAGTGTATTTAATTACGGATGCACAAGCTTTAACAAAAGCATCTATCTCTTTTCAAAAAGATGTATTGCGCCATTTAACTCAATTAAGTCAACATTGTGAATTAGTTATTTGTTTAATTGATGATCCTTTAGAGCGCGAGTTACCAACAAGTAAAATTAAGCTAAATGTCACCTTAACTGACGGTAAAAATCGTCAGCAACTAACATTAGGCGATAAAAAAACAGCAAAGCAATACCAAGAACAAGCGCAAAAACTTAACGAAAGATGTTCAGAATTATTAACAAAAGTAGGTGCTCGTGTACTGCATTTCAGCGCGGGACAAACCTTAGAACAACAATTAAAATCTGGAGCACAATTTTGCAAAATGTAAACGCTCTACCTGCACAAACAATAGAGCTAAAAGATATCCATATTCCAGAGCAAATTTCAAGCTTTCCAATTGCCTACGGATGGTGGATATTAGCTGCCTTATTTATTGTATTAATAATCATAAGTATTATTAACATACGAAAACACATCAAGCGTAATGCGATTAAAAAACAAGCATTAAAAAAGTTAAAAAGCTCACCAGAGCAATCAATAAACAACACCATTGCATTGCTCAAATGGGCCGCAATGCATTATTTTTCGCGTATTGAAGTGGCAAAATTATTTGGTGATTCATTACAGCAATTTTTAATTTCAACATTGCCAATTAAATATCAAGAAAACTTCACTAAGTTAAGTAAAAAAGCTTTTTCAATGCAATATAAAACACCCATTTATGATACTAATGATACACATATAAGTGAACAATTATCTGAAGCAGCAAAAATTTGGCTAACCCACGCCCTGCCACCCAAACCACATAAAGTATCTGAATCAAAAACGGTAAATATACAAGCAACTACTAGTAGAAATGCCGTACAAGGAGCAAATACATGATCACATTTGCTTGGCCTTGGTTGCTATTATTACTACCATTACCACTATTCATTTATTGGTTACCTAAAAAAAACAATAATCAAACGAGTGCTGCTTTAATTATACCGCAGCTAATGGAAAATTCTTCTCATAAGGCAACTCACCAAGCGAATAAAAAAGCACCTTTGCTTATTTTATCTTTATGTTGGCTATTAACTATTTTAGCATTGAGCCAACCACAATGGTTAGGCGACGCTATAGACATTCCTACTGAAGGAAGAGAAATGATGATAGCCGTAGACTTATCAGGCAGTATGCAAATTGAAGACATGAGCCTAAATGGTCGCACGGTTAACCGCCTTGATATGCTTAAAGTAGTGTTAGGTGACTTTATTGAACGTCGTATTGGCGATAGATTAGGTTTAATACTCTTTGGTGATGATGCTTACATGCAAACACCCATGACTTTTGACAGAAAAAACGTAAAACAAATGCTAGATGAGAGTGTGCTAGGTTTAGTCGGTAGAAAAACAGCCATAGGAGACGCTATAGGTCTTGCGGTAAAACGTTTTGATGCCAAGCAAAAATCTAATAAAGTTTTAGTATTATTAACCGATGGACAAAATACAGCAGGTAAAATAAGCCCTGAACAAGCACTAGAGCTTGCTGTTGCCAAAAATATCACTATCTATTCTATAGGCATTGGCGCAGACGTTATGTTGCAAGAGTCTCTGTTTGGCACCCGCCGTGTTAATCCATCAAGTGAATTAGATGAGCGTACTTTAACTAAATTAGCACAGGCAACAGGTGGTAAGTACTTTCGCGCAAGAGACAGTGAAAGTATGAGTCAAATTTACCAATTACTCGACCAACTTGAGCCTATAGAACAAGAGCAACAACAAATGCGCCCTTTAACCGCATTATTTTATTGGCCTTTAGCAATGGCACTATTAATCAGCATGCTTTATTTTTTAGCGCTTAATTTACCCAGTTTTACTCGTAAATAACCTAGGTTTATAATACAGCAATGATCTCATACGATTTATTCATATCTAATTTTCACTTCGTCAGACCTTATTGGTTATTGGCTATTTTCGCTTTATTAGTAGTACTATGGCGACTACAAAAACACCGCTTTTATCAATCACCGTGGCAACAGTTTTTACCACAACACTTAAGTCAAGTTCTTGTTGAAGGCACTTCAAGTCCTCACGGTAATAAAAACTTATTTACAGCCAAAAATTTTTTATTAAAGCCTTTTATTATCGGTTTATTAAGTATTATTGCCCTTGCAGGCCCTGTTTGGGAAAAACTGCCACAACCAGTTTACCAAACAGAGCGTGGTTCAGTACTGATCATGGACATGTCATATTCAATGTTCGCAACTGACATAAAACCGAACAGACTCACACGTGCAAGATTTAAAGCCATTGACTTACTTAATAAAATTAATGAGGGCGACACTGGCTTAATTGCTTATGCGGGCGACGCTTTTGTTATTAGCCCTTTAACACAAGACGTTAAAAATATCGCATTATTGTTGCCTTCGCTAACACCTGAAATAATGCCTGTACCTGGTGCTAATCCCCTAGCTGCATTAACACTTGCCCATGAAATGTTACTTAACGCAGGACATCTAAATGGCGATATTTATTGGTTTACTGATGATGTTGATAATCAGGAAATAGACGATATTTATCAATGGTCATCTAAATATGGTCATCAACTGAATATATTGGGTGTAGGTAGCGAAAATGGCGCACCCATTACACTGCCAAGTGGAGAGTTATTCAAAGATAGTAGTGGTGCCATTGTTATACCTAGATTACCAAGTCAAAAACTTATGTCTTTAGCATCGCGTGGCAATGGTAATTATCAAACAATTAAAAACGATGATAGTGATATCAACAGTTTAATTATTAACGATAAAATACGAGAAAAAAATAAAAATGAAAGGCAACAAAATCAACAAACAGGCGATCAATGGCAAGAACAAGGTGCTTGGTTGTTAGTATTAGTGCTTCCCTTAATGTTAAGTTATTTTAGACGTGGCAGTACATTATTAATCGTTCCACTATCGTGTATACCTTTGCTATTTTTACTGTCTTTTTCCTTTGCAAGCCCCACAAGTTTTGCAGCAGAAAGTAATGAACAGTCAAGTTCAGCAACAGTAACACCATCACAAGAACTAAAACCTGATGGAACGTCTAGTCATTCTTGGAAAAAACAATGGCAAAACTTATGGCAAACAACCAACCAACAGGCACAAACACATTATAACCAAAAAAACTATCAAGAGGCCGCAGAGCAATTTGAAAACTCACAATGGCAAGGTAGCGCCCACTATAAAGCTGGTAATTATGAAGCGGCTTTAGAGGCCTTTAAACAAGGTGAAAAAGCTAATAGTTCCAATAGCTTATACAACCAAGGTAATGCATTAGCACAACTACAGCAATATGAGCAAGCTATTGAAAGTTATGAAAAAGCACTTAGTATCAACCCTGATCTACAAGATGCTAAAGACAACGTAGAAAAAATTAAACAACTTCAAAAAGAACAACAGCAACAACAACAGCAACAAGGCGATCAATCTCAAGAGTCTCAAGAGCAACAAAGTAAAGATAATCAACAACAAGATTCTCAAAACAGTCAACCGCAAGAAGAGCAAAATAAACAAGATAAAGAAAACCAACAACAATCAGATTCAGACTCAAATTCTGATAAAACAGAACAACAACAGCAAAATTCAAAAAGTGATTCTCAAAAAGATAACGAAGAACAAGGTAAATCAGAAAAGAGTAATAAAGAACAAAAGGCTAAAGAGAAAACAGAACAACAAGCACAGCAAGCTGCTGAACAGGAAGAAAAAAAGTCAGATCAAGGTGAAGAAAAAACAGCGGCGCAAATTGCCGCTGAACAACAAGCAAAAGAAACAGAACAAAAACATCAACAATTATTAAATAAAGTAACTGATGATCCTTATTTGTTACTACGCAATAAAATGCAATTAGAATATCAAAAGCGCAAACAAAATGGCACAAGTCAAGGAGTTAAGAAACAGTGGTAAAAATTATTAATAAAATATTGGCTTTACTTACCTTAACAGTAATTTTGACAACAACCTTAGTGACAAGCACCACTGCCTTTGCGCTGACAAATGTAACTGCGAGTGTTGACTCAAACCCAGTTATGAGTAATGAATCAATAGTATTAACCGTAATTGCTGATGACAGTGTAGACCGCGATGCACTTGATACATCACCACTACTCACTAATTTTATTGTGGCGCGTACCGAAGTTAGCTCACAAACAAGTATAGTCAATTTAAGTATGAGTAAAACAACTCAATGGCAAATTGTGTTAATGCCAAGATCAACAGGTAATTTAACTATTCCCTCATTAACCATTGACGGCCACCAATCTCAACCAATTAATATAAAAGTAATCGAGCAAGGAAGTACGGGTTCTACTCAACAACAAGACATTTTTATATCTACTGAATTATCATCTAATGATATTTATGTACAACAATTAGTCACCTTAACAATTAAGCTTCATATTGGCGTACAATTGCAACGAGGTAGTTTAAGCGAGCCTACTTTAGAAGGCGCGGTTATAGAACAAGTAGGTAAAGATATAGAGAATGATGGCATAGTAAATGGTAAGCGTTATCGAATTATTGAACGTACCTATGCAATTACACCAGAACAAAGTGGTGAATTCACATTAGTCACACCTATGTTTTCAGGTGATGTCATGGTGCAATCACAACGACGTTCTGGTTTTTTAAGTTTTGGAGAAACTAAACCCGTCAATGTTTTAGGTGAAAAACTATCTCTTAACGTACGTCCTATTCCTGATAGCTTTCCTGTAAATGCAAACAATCCATGGCTACCCAGTGAGTTATTAACTCTACATCAAGAATGGCAACCAGAACCGATTGAGTTTAAAGTAGGCGAACCGATCACTCGCACAATTCTTTTGACAGCCGAAGGACTCGGTAAAGCTCAGCTCCCCAATATTGTTATGGATGCCCCTGCAGGTTTAAAAATATACCCTGATCAAGCGGAGTTACATTCAAGCGTACCTAATAAACGCTTAATTAGCCAAAAAAGGCAAAATTTTGCTTTGGTAGCTAGCCAAGCCGGTGACTATATTTTACCCAAAATAACGATTGCTTGGTGGAATACTGTGACTAACAAGTACCAACAAGCCATATTACCAGAGCAAACCATTACTATTAAAGCGAATCCTGATGCACCAAAGCCATTAATAACTAACTCTGCACAACCCCGTTTAACCCAAACTAATGACATCAATACGACTCAGTTAGCACCCATTTCTCAACCTATTATTGAAAGAACTAACAATTTACAGTGGCTATTTTTAGCGTTATGGTTGCTTACTTGCATTGCATGGGCTTTACACGTAATAATGTTAAAGCGCTCAAGCAGTGCAAAATCAGGTACCAAAGCAACAAAAAAAGTAAATGACAACTATCTTGCTCTCATGGCAGCATGTAAACAAAATAATGCTGAAAAAGCGCTTAATTTAATTTTACCATGGCTTAACAATTCGTTATTACAAGCTAACAATAATGAAATAGCAACATTATCTGAAGCAATACAAGAATTAAATAATGAGGCATTTACCCAAGCGATTAATGATATTCAACACCATTTATTTGGGAAAAGAACAATAGAAAGTAATTGGAACGGTGAACATTTATTAAAGGCCATACAACAAATTAACTCATCAGGCATGTGTAGCCAAAACAAAACTCAATTCGTATTAAATCCAAATTAACCCTATAAAATGAAAATATTTGGAAATAAAAAATCAACTGTGCAGGTCTCTACTAATATGGCGACTAAACAAGTTAGATACGAAGCTCTAGTTAAGGCTCTGCACGGCGATTTATACCGATATGGTTATTGGTTAACTCACGATAAGCAAGTGGCCGAAGACTTAGTGCAAGAAACATTCTTAAGGGCATGGCGAGCGCTTGATTCATTACAAGATGAAAAGGCAGCAAAGTCATGGTTAATTACAATTTTACGACGAGAAAATGCAAGACGTTTTGAACGAAAACGTTTTGAGATGAGCGAATACGAAGAAGCAAGCATTTTGGATACACAATCCACTAGTGCTGAACAGAAAATAGATGATAATTGGCTTAGAGATAAAATAGCGAAATTACCGCCAGAATATTCTGAACCACTAGTATTACAAGTACTTGGCGGTTATAGCGGAGATGATATTGCCAACATGTTAAATTTAAATAAAAACACAGTAATGACACGTTTGTTTAGAGCGCGTCATCAATTAAAAGATGCATTAGAAAAAGAACCTGATAGAACGAGGCTTATCTATGAAAGATAATTCTATTAATGACAATGCAACCTCTGCAGCAACCAGTGCCATGGATGATTTACATTTTAGACGCAGTCTATTTGCAGATCCTACAACTCAAGACAAAGATGTTATTGAGGCACAAAAAAATGATCCTGCTAAAAAAAGATTAGCACAAGAACTTTGTCAGTTTGATGAACAAATCAAACAAGCAATGAAAATTCCTGTGCCCGACGACTTATGTAATAAATTACTATTACGTCAAACACTTGTAAGTCATCACCAAGAAAAACGTAAAACTCGAATTCATTTAGCTTTAGCAGCGTCTATTGCAATTATCGCTGGATTAGTCGTGAATTATTTACAATTTTCTTATAGCTATAGTAATTTAGGTGATTATGCCCTTGCCCATGTTTACCATGAACAAAATGCGTTTTCTAATGGTGATAACACCCGAGTTAGTTTAACCTCATTAAACAAAAAAATGACGACGTTTAACGGTAATTTTAACGAGTCAATGGGCGAGCTAATTGCTGCTGATTATTGTCGGTTTGATGGTATGAAAAGTCTACACTTAGTATTCAAAGGATTAACTGATGTTGTTACTGTTTTTGTTGTCCCTAAAGAAGACCACCTTACCTTTACTGATAAATTTAGTGATAACACATTGCAGGGAGAATCCCTCAGTTTTCAACATGCTAATATTATTGTCGTTTCAGATAAAAATGAATCATTAAGCAAATGGGAAAGCATTATTAAAAACAATATTACTTGGTTAATATAGTCTTAGTTAATTTATTATGTATCATCAAACTATCTAACCTGAACTCGGTTTAAGAGATAGTTAACAAATTGAAATACCAGTAAAAATTATTTTAATATATCTCTAGCTTGATAGTTTTTCTACTTTCGTCCCAAAGATTAGTAAGGCAAATTTCGCGTCAATAGCTGGTCTATTGCAAGTAAATTTAACGCAAAAATAATGAAAAATAGCTGCTAGAGAAACATTTGTTAAGCCGAGCTCAGGTTATCTAATACTATTCCCCCCCACAGACAGAATTAAAAGCACTGAGGGGGAATAAATTAAATAGTATTGCTATAACCCTTATTCACGGTAATCACACTACTAAACATACAAACTTTATTTCGCCCACTACTCTTTGCTTGATAAAGTGCCTTATCAGCCCGCGCATAGATTTGATCAAACTCAACATCCCCTGCTTCATAAGAAGACACACCTAGACTTAGCTTTGGCAATATTTCACCTGTCCAATCACCAGAAATTGATTGTTTATCCATATAAGCTCTAATTTTTTCAGCAATTACTCCAGCCAATTTCACATTGGTATAGGGTAGTAATACCAAATACTCTTCGCCCCCCACCCGCGCAAGTATATCTTCCTTACGCAATAAACCTTTGATGGCAGAAGCAACAAATTTAATGACTAAATCACCAACTGGATGCCCATACTTATCATTAATGTCTTTAAATAAATCTATATCTAACATAATCAAAGACAAAGATTTATTAAAACGTATAGAGTTTGATAGGTACTTATGACCTAAAGTAAACAAGAAACGGCGGTTAAATAAACCTGTTAACGGGTCAGTTGTTGCCTCCACTTCCAACTTTTTTTGTTGAAAATACATTTCAGTTATATCTGTCGATACGCAAAGTACCCCGACAATGAGCTTATTAACATTAAAAATAGGCTGTTTTGATGATAAAAATACTCGTTGCTCACCTGTACTTTTAATAATAACAACTTCTTTATCTTCAACGTAGTCGCCATAATCTAATACACAATTATCGCTATCTTGAAAAGTAGTATAATCAAATAGTTGCCTATCAATACAGCCAACTATTGAATCTAATTGAATCCCTACCAATGTTGCTAATTTTCTATTAGCATAAACATACTTTTTATTGCGATCTTTAATCGATACATAAGCGCCAAAACAATTTAAAACGAGTTGGCACAACTCTAGATCAACTTCAATTTTTTCTTTTTTTACAATTATCATAAGCGCCTACATTCGTATTAAATTTATGATAAATAGATTTATATTAGTACTTTTCAATAGCATTAATTACACTTATTACCCATACTCTATTTGCTATTACAGCAGCTAAATTTTAGCCTAACTATGCATGTTTTCTATAATTCCACAGTGTTTGTCATTGCAATCAGAATTGCAGTGGTCAATAATTTTCGTTAAATTATTTTCAATCGTTTGTAAATGCGATATTTCATTTCTAATCTCGTCTAACTTCGTAGACGCCAAATCATGAAACATCTTGCAACCATAGGATAAATCATCAAGTGTTCGGATTTCATTCGATGTAAAGCCTAAGCCTTTCGCATTAATAATAAATTTAAGTCGTGATATCGTACTTGCGGGGTATTGTCTAAATCCATTTAACGGTTTTTCAGGTTGAATA
The DNA here is from genome assembly GCF_053543955.1 of Colwellia sp. E150_009. Lineage (NCBI taxonomy): Bacteria > Pseudomonadati > Pseudomonadota > Gammaproteobacteria > Alteromonadales > Colwelliaceae > Colwellia > Colwellia sp. E150_009. The sequence continues at coordinate 22,352 of NZ_JBHFOM010000014.1, read as the reverse complement.
ACCAACCCTTTTCGTTCGTAAAACCTGATGGTTTCAACACTTATTCCTACTGCATTGGCTAATTTACCAATTGTCATAGTTTTGCCCATATACATCCCTCTGGCTAATTAAAGTAAGTGAAGCTAACTCTTTTGAAATAAAGACAAATTACTTGTATATAATAGACTCCGTACCTATGTACCAAGTCAACAATTAAGTTAGAAAATATTGACTTATATGACAGAAAACAAGGTTATTATCATCAGGCCATCAAAACACAGCCGCAATGAGTGACAAATATCACATGACAGATATCAAGTTAACTAAATTATTTAGAGTCAGAGGGAAGCAAAAGCTTAAGAAAAACAGTAATTGGAAGAGAAAATGGCTAAGAGAAACTATGTTCCACAAAAAGTTTGATAATATTTATCATTATCTTTTGGGGTATCTTGATAGTTTTTTGTCGCTGCTATTTCTTGATAAGGAGAGCGTAAAACATGAAGAAACTCATTAACAAGCTCTGCAATCACATTTCTTTTATTCGCTGAGCTTTCATTACTTAGCGCGTTTAACGATGACTCACAACGCTCTAATATTGCTTCTACATGGTGATTGCGAGGAATAACCACGGGGTTATTCTTTACCATTAATGCTTCAGCCTCTTGTATAGATATTTTTAACGTTTTAAGTTGTGTCGACCATATATCATACCAATGATGCAGTGCGTTATGTAACATATCCTTTTGGTTGTGGTTTGATAATGATAATGTTAAAAAATAAAACGTTTGCGTATAATCTAAATTATTAGACTGCATTATTGCCAATAGCTCATCAATTAATGTTCTATCAGCAACCTTTATATCATTCATACCAAGTTTTGCTGCAAACATTGCATAATAAGCCTGCTCAAATTTGTCAGGGTATTGATGAATAATAAATTCCATTTTTTTCAATGCTTGTTGTTTATGTTTTAGATCAGCTGCATTATCACTGTGTTTAATTTCTTCACTGTCTTGAGATTCAGTTAATAACAGCAACAAGCAATCTGCTAACCTAGCCATATTCCACTGCCCTATTTTTCCTTGGCTACCAAAAGCATAACGCCCATATTCATCAATTGAACTAAAGACCGCTTTTTCATGATATAGCCCCATCATTGCACAAGGCCCAAAATCAATAGTTTCACCACAAATAGCAGTATTATCGGTATTCATCACGCCATGGATAAAGCCAATACGTAACCATTGAGTAATCAAGGTGATTTGTTTATCCATCACGCGCTCTAAAAAGCATAAAACGCGTTGCTCTTCTGACAAACTCTCATCATTATTTATTTCAGGAAAATGACGTTCTATGCTGTAATCAAGCAATTTTTTTAACGACAGTAAATCGCCACGGGCTGCGAAATATTGAAAACTACCTACACGAATATGGCTAGTAGCAACGCGGGTAACTACAGCGCCAGGTTTAGCCAAACCACGATTAATTAGTTCTCCCGTAGCCACAACAGCTAAACAACGTGATGTTGGTACACCAAGCGCATAAAGCGCTTCGCTCATTATATACTCGCGTAAAGCTGGCCCTAAGGCACACTTTCCATCACCTCGTCTAGAAAACGCTGTTTGACCAGAACCTTTTAGTTGAACATCTCGACGTATACCACTTTCATCAACCAACTCCCCCAACAAATGAGCACGGCCATCGCCTAAGTTAGGATTAAAATGACCAAACTGATGACCAGAATAAGCTAACGCAATAACATCTGCTCCCTCAGGCAATTGATTGCCTGAAAAATACTGAGATAATAACGTATCATCTTTTTGTAGTGCTGGTGCAATCAACAAACTATTGGCGAGTTCATTGTTCCATAACAGTAAATTAGCTGCAGGTACTTTTTGGGGTAATACACGCTGAAAAAAGTGTTCACCCAAAGCTATATAACTATTAGAAAATTTCAATGATTGATCCATTTTTTATGTTCATACCAAGTTGTACTCAACGACACCCGTTAACGATAAATCAAACGACTAATGATGTGTTAGCATTTCATCATGCTGCGCTAAAATAGCACTATCTTCTTGTGGTGACATATTACTAACAATAAAAATCACCAAAGAACACAGAATAAAACCTGGTACTATTTCATACATTACCGAGCTTAATGATTGACCATTAATAGTAAAAGGTAGGTATATCCATAATAACACAGTAACAGCACCGGTAATCATACCTGCCAAAGCAGCATTACGGGTCATTTTCTTCCAATACAAACTACCAATTATAACAGGCCCAAAAGCGGCACCAAACCCTGCCCAAGCATTACTCACTAGTGTTAAAATAGTACTATCGCGATCATAAGCAAAGTAAACAGCAACTAAAGCTACTATACAGACAGATATTCGACCCACTAACACTTGCTGTTTATCACTTGCTTCTTGGTGTAAAAAGGTTTTATAAAAATCTTCTGTTAAAGAGCTTGATGTCACAAGAAGTTGAGAAGAAATGGTACTCATAATTGCCGCTAGAATTGCTGCTAATAAAAAACCAGCGATCAGTGGACTAAATAAAATTTGCGATAACACAATAAAGATTGTTTCTGCATCATCCAACTGCATACCTGTTTTAGCAACATACGCAATACCAGCAAAACCTGTTGCCATAGCGCCTATAATAGCAACTATCATCCAACTCATACCAACTCGACAAGCTGTTGGCATATCTTTAACACTACGAATAGCCATAAATCGTACAATAATATGAGGTTGCCCAAAATACCCCAACCCCCATGCCATTGCTGACAGTATACCAATAAAGCTAACACCACTGAAAATATTAAGTAATTCAGGATTAATCTGACTAACAGTTGAGCTTACTTCATTGATCCCCCCCACTTCACTTATAGCAACAACAGGCACAAGTACCAAGGCAATAAACATAATACAACCTTGAACAAAATCAGTTAAGCTCACCGCTAAAAAACCACCAAAAAAAGTATAGGCCACTACGACTCCAGCAGTAACATATAAACCTAGTTCATAATTTAAACCAAAAGAACTTTCAAACAACTTACCACCAGCAACAATGCCGCTTGAAGTATAAAGTGTAAAAAACACAACAATAACAACAGAAGAAACAACTCTTAACATACGTGATTTATCATTAAAGCGGTTTTCAAAGAAATCTGGAAGGGTAATAGAATCGCTAGCAACCTCGGTGTAAGTTCTAAGACGCGGTGCAACAATGAGGTAATTAAAAAAGGCACCAATAACTAATCCTATAGCAATCCATAAACTGCTCACCCCTGTAATATACATAGCACCAGGTAACCCCATCAGCATCCAACCACTCATATCTGACGCACCAGCTGAAAGTGCAGCAACACTAGGACTTAAACTTCTTCCCCCAAGCATAAAGCCCGACACATCATCCGTTGATTTTTTATACGCATACAAACCAATACCTAACATGACAATAAAATACAATGCCAAAGAAACTAACGTTCCAAATTCCAAGTGATTCCCCTTAATTTATTATTATTCTAATTTAAATTACGATTTATAAAGTGCCCTGCTACGCTATCAAGAAAACAACCAAAAATAAACCTTAGTATTACAATCTTCGTATTAAAAAACATTAAAAAAATATTATTAAAACGTTACCCTTTTAAAAACAATAAATTTCCTCACAATCTTGCAACTTCCAATAGAACAGGTATATTGATTAATAACTGTTTTTATAAAAATTAAAATGCTCAAACTATGTACTTTTACGCCGCCAGACAGCCTATTTTGGATATAAACAAAAAACTCTACGCTTATGAGTTACTTTTTCGCGACAGTATAGATAATGTTTTCCCCGATATAGATGGCGATGAAGCCACCAGTAAAATGATTGAGGCAAGTAAATTTAATATGGGCATAAGTGACTTTACTAGCAATAAACTCGCCTTTATTAATTTCACTTTAGATACATTGTCAGCAGGTTACCCTGAAATGTTAACCAATGAAGAAGTCGTAGTTGAAATTTTAGAGACAATAAAACCAGGAAAAAAACTACTCTCTTTATGTAAAGATTTACATAGCAAAAGCTACATAATTGCATTAGATGATTACGAACATCAAGCCGTTTGGGTACATTTTTACCCTTACATCAAAATAATTAAAGTAGATATTCAACAAACAGACTTCAATGAAATAAAAACAATCATTGAGGCAATTAAAGATTTTCCACATATTGACTTATTAGCAGAAAAAGTAGAAACCTACGAAGAATATGAACAAGCTTTACAACTAGGATTTAAATATTTTCAAGGCTTCTTTTTTGCCAAACCTGAAATGATAAAAACTAAAAACTTATCACCTTCTCAGCTTGCCATGGCAGAATTATTATATGAAACATCAAAACCAGAATTAGATCTTACAAATATTACTGGTGTTTTTGAACGCGATGTGACCTTATCTTATAAATTACTTCGTTATGCAAACTCTGCTATATTTAGACGTCAAAGTGAAATATCTACAATTAAACAAGCATTAGTCATGCTTGGTTCAAGTGAACTTAAACGTTTTCTAGGACTAATGTTTGCTATCACAGCGAACCCAGGTAAACCTACCGAACTGATAAAATTAGCAATGACACGCGCAAAATTTTGCGAGCTTATTGCACACGATATTAAGTCTAAAGTCGATGAATCAACTGCATTTTTAATCGGTTTATTATCTATGATAGACGCGATTTTAGATGAAGAACTTGATGTTGTCTTAGCTAAACTCCCCTTGGCTGCAGAAATAAAAGACCCATTACTTACTCGAAAAGGCATTATGGCTGCAATTATTAAATTAGTAGAATTTATTGAACATGCTCAATGGGAGAAAACAAATATAGTAATGGAAAAACTAAAACTAAATAAAGAGCAAGCGGTTAAGCACTATAACGATGCACTTGCTTGGGCTGATGAACAAAGTCAATTGTCTAATTAATAATTTTCTTATCTCTATTTTTAACATTTATAGGACTTACTATGTTAACTTTCATAAAAAAAGGCTCTATGGTTACGTTAAGTACCGCCCTGCTAATGTGCTCTTATTCCACATTAGCACAAACAACTGATACAAAAGCACTTAAAGCTCAAGCCATCACCATTGTTAAACAGTTTGGTGGAACATTAAAACCACAACTAAAAAAAGCGCTTAACGAGGGCGGAGTTAAACACGCTATTGAAGTATGCTCAGTACAAGCCCCCAATATTGCTAAAGAATTAAGTTTAACTACCCAATGGCAAGTAAAAAGAGTCAGCTTAAGAGCAAGAAATAAGCAAAGTGCCACACCTGATACTTGGGAAGAAGCAACATTAAAGTCATTTAGCCAACGTCAACAACAAGGAGAAAAAGCACAAACAATCGCTAAAGCTGAAATAGTTAATAATGAATTTAGATTTATGAAAGCGCAAGGGGTTGAACCACTTTGCTTAACTTGTCATGGCACTAAACTCAGTGATGAAGCAAAGGCAGCACTAGCGCAATACTATCCAGAAGATCAAGCAACAGGTTATGCTTTGGGTGAAATAAGAGGCGCTTTTAGTTTAACCAAACAATTATAGCTAATAAACTATAACAAATGTTGATATATCACAAAAATTCAAAAGCCACTTCAATATAAAGGCTTAATGCTTTTTGAAGTGGCCAATACTAAGATAAGATTAAAAAACGATAAGATTAAAAACCGTGTGGATTTTCTGACTGCCAGCGCCAAGTATCTTCAATCATAGTATATAGATTTCTGGTTGCTTTCCAGCCCAATAGTTCATTCGCTAAATCTGCATTGGCATACACCATCGCTAGATCGCCAGCACGCCTTGGTACTATTTTATACGGAATATCTTGTTGGCTAATTTCTTTAAATGTATTCACAATTTCAAGTACAGAAGTACCGTTACCCGTGCCTAAATTAATCGCTTTACAGCCGGATATTTTGTCCAAGTTTTGTAATGCTTTAACATGGCCTTGGGCTAAATCAACCACATGAATATAATCACGAACTCCTGTGCCATCTACGGTATCATAATCATCGCCAAACACTTGTAATTGCGCTAACCTGCCAACAGCAACTTGTGCTACGTAGGGTAATAAATTATTAGGAATACCATTAGGGTTTTCACCAATTAAGCCTGAATTATGGGCGCCAATCGGATTAAAATATCGTAAACAAGCAATAGACCAACTACTGTCACTTTTCGCTAAATCAAACAAAATATGTTCAACCATCAACTTCGTTTGTCCGTAAGGGTTCGTCGCCGAGGTAGACATGCTTTCATTTAACGGGGAAACATTATCGCCGTATACTGTAGCAGAAGAACTAAACACCAACTTTTTAACGTTATGTTGTTCCATTACCCTAAGTAAATTAACCGTACCTGATACATTATTATGATAATAACTTAGTGGCTTTTCATTTGATTCACCAACCGCTTTATGACCTGCAAAATGTATAACCGCCTGAATATTATGTTGCTTAAACACTGTATTCATGGCGTCATAATCACATACATCGGCTTTGATAAAAGTCACTGCTTTATTAGTAATTTTTTTAATTCTATCAAGTACTTTAGTAGACGAATTAGATAAGTCATCCACAATAACAATATCTTGCTCTTCTGCATGCGAGGAAGCTAATGTTTGTAACTCTACAACTGTATGACTACCTATATATCCTGTGCCGCCCGTTATCAATAAACTCATGATATTTCCTTAGCTAAATTCAATACATTTATTCTATGCTTTATTACGCTTATAGAACTTTATTGGTAGTATTTTGCCACGCTATCAAAAAAATCACCAAGCATTTCTGCTGGCAGAGCATTAATCCCAGCCGCGGCAGCTCTCCCTCCTCCCGTAGGAAAATTAGCACATATCTCACCAGCACCTTGTTTATTATTTAAGGGCGCTCTTAAACTAATGGTATAGGATGGCATTTCTTTTATAGTAGTTGCATTTAGAGTAACAACTACATGCGCTTTGTTTGGTGACGCATTTGCTAATTCATTACCAAAAACACCACTTACACGTCTTGCCCAAGGCTCATCGGCTAATTGAACAGCGGAGAGTTGTTCATTATCTATCAATAATATTGATTGTTTAGCTTGGGTCATATCAGCTAGATAAGCGGCTTTCAGTTGATAAAATACTGAATTCGTATCATTAATCAAATCGAAAGGGTTCGGATAATTTAACAATATTTCAAATAATCTTGCTGGATGAAAATGCAAATCATCAATACTGCGCCCGTAACCATTGTAATTGATATAAACACCCAGCTCGCTTAATAACGCTTGTTGTTCAATTGAAACATCGTGCTTATCTGCAAGTACTTGTGCAGCAGCATGCATGTTGTCACCAAATGCAGCAGCGATTGCCCAATAAACAAATTCATTATTCAAATATTTATTAACTAACAAGCTCGTACAAATATTAGCATCAGTATTTATCAGCGTTGTTAAAAAGTTAGATTTTGGAATATCACCTGGCCTATGATGATCAACATAAAAAACAGCAATGTCTCTGTTTAGTAACTTGATTAAAGCATCAGCATTCTTCTCTAAAGAAATATCTAACACAGTAACTGAAGTTGCCTGCTCTACATCAACATTTTTCAGCAAACTAATATCGCGTTTTACTCCAGTGATTAAAATCGAGTCTTTAGAATGTGGTTTGGCTCGAGATAAATGAAGCTGTAATAAAGCAATAATGCCATCGGCATCACCATTAAACACATCATAGTGCATATGCTAACCTTATTTTTTAGTACTAAAGTGATTGTTTAAATTTTTATCTGTAGAAACAAAACCTTGTTTAACCAAATAATCCACAACTTGCTCAGCACAAGCTTGAATTGACTGCTCTGCTGTTTTAACGTGAATTTCTGGATTTTCTGGCGCATCATAATTAGAATCAATCCCAGTAAAATCTTTTATTTCACCTGCACGCGCTTTTTTATAAAGCCCTTTAGGATCTCGTTGTTCGCAAATACTAATAGGGGTATCAATATACACCTCAATAAATTCACCTTGTGCTAATTTGGCTCTAGCACTAGCTCTGTCTTGTTTAAACGGTGAAATAAACGCCGTAGATACAATTAAGCCTGCATCTAAAAAAAGTTTTGATACTTCACTTATTCGGCGTATGTTCTCAATTCGAGCTTCATCACTAAAACCTAAGTCACCATTTAAGCCATGACGAACATTGTCACCATCAAGCAAGTAACTATGGCATCCTAACTTAAATAACAAAGCATCAACAGCATTGGCTACCGTAGATTTTCCTGATCCGCTTAACCCTGTATACCAAAGCAAACAAGGCGTTTGATTTTTCAATTTAGCTCGTTGTTCTTTGGAAATATGTTGTTCATGCCAAACAGTATTTTCTGTTTTCATTTTATACTCTTTAATAATTTCAATCTAAAATGGGAACACTAAAGGAATCATCAATAATACCGTAGTGCTATAAATAATGGATATAGGTAGGCCAAATTTAACAAAATCAGCTAATTGATAATTACCTGCGTTATAGACCATAATATTGGTTTGATAACCATAAGGGCTAATAAAACTTCCACTTGCCGCAAACGCCACAGCCATCACAAAAGGAATAGGGTCAACACCCAAACCTAATGCAATATTATAGGCGATAGGAAATATCAATGCCGCCGCTGCACTATTAGTGATTAATTCAGTTAATAATAAAGTTAAAACAAAAATAGCAATAAAAGCAAAATAAGGGTTACTTCCATTGAGTAATTTCTCAATGCTATCTGCAATAACACCCGCCAGTCCTGTATTCTCAACCGCTGTAGCTAAAGTTAATGCGCCTAATACTATCATCCAAATCTCTAAAGGAAATCTACGCTTAACTTCATTTACGGTAAGTGCACCACTAAAAATAAGTGCTGCTACATACACAAATAAACAACTTAATAAAGATACTGGCGTTAATACAGAGGTTAAAATAGCCAACAAGAACCCCCATATTGTGCCATAATCACGCCAGCCACTTAACATATTTACTGCTTGATGACCTGATAAAATAAAGAAGTTTTTTGATAAGTTAGTTCTACTAGAAAAATCCTTCCCTACGGCTAATACAAGAAAGTCACCTGATTGCAGAACAATATCACCTAACTTACCCGACAAGGCACAACCTTCGCGACGAACAGCTACCACTGCTGCATCAAATCGCGCTCTAAAACCTGCTTTTTTTAAGGTTTTACCTGCAATTGCCGAATCGTTTTTTATTAGTACTTCAGTTAAGTTGTTTCTCAACAAATCATCTTGCTCAGCGAATAATGTTAAGCCGTCAAACTGCTGTAAGGTTAATACTTTAGAAATATCGCCACTAAAGATGAGTTTATCACCAGCTTGTAAGTTTTCTTCTGGTGTTACAGGTGAAATCAAACGCCCTCTGCGCACTATTTCAACCAAAAATAAAGCATCTAAATTACGTAAGCCGTTTTCCTCAACACTTTTACCGATTAATTTAGAGTCTGTTGATACCTCAGCTTCAAGTAAATAATCTTGTGTAGATAATTCCCCTTGCAACATATTGGGTAACGTTCTTGCTCGCAATACAACAATAATTAAACAAACAGCAAACGCCACACTGCCAATGGCCGTAAAATCAAAAAAGCTAAAACCTTCCGCGCCTTGTTCAAGTAATAAACTATTAACAATAAGGTTAGTTGAAGTGCCAACTAAAGTGAGAGTGCCTCCTAAAATTGCCGCATAAGATAAAGGTAGTAATAATTTACCCGCATTGATCAGCTTATTACTTTTAACGCTATTAATGAGGGTTGCGACTACAGCAGTGTTGCTCATTAAGGCCGAGGCAAAGGCAGTACCAATAAAAAGTCGTAGCATTGACCTTATTTTAGAACCACTAAAAACACTGTTACTCAGACGACGTAAAATACTAGTGCGTTCAAAAGAAAATGAACAAAGCACTAGCAAAATTAAAGTCACTAAACCTGGATTTACAGCATTAGCAAGAATGTCATCTACTGTAACAAAAGAAAACGCTAAACACACAAGTACCGTAATTGAAAAAATACGTTCAGGTACTTGTTGAAATTTGAGAAGACCAACAAAAGTGGTGACAAAAACCGCTATCATCAGCCACTGTTGTATAGTCATTATAAAATTATTATTGCTAAAAATGCTAATTAAAGCTTAGCAATATCCCTTGCGCCCCAATGAGGGAAATGTTTACGAACTAAAGTATTAAATTCTAACTCAAAAGCTGAATATTCATGGGTTTTCTGATCAAGTGCATTGTTAATCATACCAGCACCCACGGTAATATTACTCAGTCTATCAATAACAATAAAAGCACCTGTGCCTTTATTTTCTTTATATGGATCAAAATGTAAAACTTCATCAATCACTAAATTAACTGAGCCAATTTCATTAACAGCTAACTGTGCACTTGGCAGTTTTTCCATCGTATTTACGTCATATTTACTTTCAATACTTTCCGCATGCCCGGTGGTCATTTTGCTGCCATGCTTAATAAAATATTCACGGCCTGGTTCTAATTCATTTTCATGCATCCAAACAACGGTTGCATTAAATTCTTTAGTTGAATGTGGTAGATTGCCTTTTTTAACAATCATCTCACCACGGCTTATATCAATTTCATCTTCAAGTGTTAATGTTATCGCCATACCTTTATCAGCACGCTCAAGGTTGCCATCAAAGGTAACAATCTCTTTCACAACGCTTTCTTTACCTGAAGGCAAAGCAACAATAGTATCGCCTACTAAAACATGACCTGATGCAATAGTCCCTGCAAAACCGCGAAAATCTAGGTTAGGTCGGTTAACATACTGTACTTGAAAACGAAATGGCGTAAATTCATTTTTTGGTACAACATCAATCGTATTAAGCAACTTCATCAACGTTGCCCCTGGATACCAAGGCATGTTTACACTTTCTTCAACAACATTATCACCATTAAGTGCTGATAAAGGCACAAAGCGAACATCATCAAAATCAAGCGACTCAGCAAAGTCGCGATATTCTTTTTTAATTTCTTGATAACGAGCTTGTGAAAAATCCACTAAATCCATTTTATTCACAGCCACAATAATGTGCTTAAGGCCTAATAATGAACAAATAAATGAATGACGACGCGTTTGAACTTGCACGCCATAACGCGCATCAATCAAAATGATAGCTAAATCACAAGTTGAAGCACCTGTTGCCATATTTCGAGTGTATTGCTCATGGCCTGGGGTGTCCGCAATAATAAATTTACGTTGTTCCGTAGAGAAATAACGGTAAGCAACATCAATGGTAATCCCTTGCTCACGCTCAGATTGTAAGCCATCAACTAATAAAGCCAAATCAATAGCTTCGCCTGTTGTACCTGATTTTTTAGAATCTTTTTCAATGGCAGCCAGTTGATCTTCAAAGATCATTTTTGAATCATGCAACAAACGACCAATTAAGGTACTTTTACCGTCATCAACGCTACCGCAAGTTAAAAAACGTACTAATTCTTTATTTTCATGTTGCTTTAAATAAGCTTGAATATCATCTTCAATTAAGTCTGATTGGTGACTCATCACGTTCTCTCAAAATTTATAATTTATTTACTAAAATGTATTTGTCTAGGTTCGTTAGCTCGTTTTAACTAAAATAACAACGCGCTTAAAAGTACCCTTCCATTTTTTTCTTTTCCATAGAGCCCGCACTATCATGATCAATGACACGACCTTGGCGTTCAGATGTTTTGGTTAATAACATTTCTTGAATAATTTCAGGTAGTGTTGTCGCTGTTGATTCAACAGCACCTGTTAATGGGTAACAACCTAATGTTCTAAAACGCACATCTTTCATTTGAATTTCGTCATCAGGACCAATAGGCATACGATCATCATCAACCATAATTAACGTACCGTCGCGCTCAACAACAGGACGTTTTTCAGACAAATACAAAGGTACAATTGGAATGCTTTCCAAGTAAATATATTGCCAAATATCAAGCTCTGTCCAATTTGATAAAGGAAATACACGAATACTCTCACCTTTATTGACTTTACCGTTATACACATTCCATAATTCTGGACGCTGACTTTTAGGATCCCAACGATGGTTTTTATCGCGGAAAGAGTAAACACGTTCTTTAGCACGTGATTTTTCTTCATCACGGCGAGCGCCCCCAAAGGCAGCATCAAAACCGTATTTATCTAGTGCTTGTTTTAAGCCTTGAGTTTTCATTACGTCAGTGTGTTGTGCACTACCATGAGTAAAGGGTCCCATGCCCATGGCAATACCATCTGGATTTTGATGCACAAGTAATTCAAAGCCATAGTCTTTAGCCATTTGATCACGAAAAGCGATCATTTCTTTGAATTTCCAATTGGTATCAACATGTAATAGTGGAAAAGGAATTTTGCCCGGAGCAAACGCTTTGCGTGCAAGATGTAATAACACGGCTGAGTCTTTTCCAACCGAATAAAGCATTACTGGATTGTCAAATTCTGCCGCCACTTCACGGAAAATATGAATAGATTCCGCTTCTAATTTTTTTAAATGAGTTAAATTCATTGCCAATACAAACGTTGATAAAATTAATAACGAAAGAATGCCACATTCAGATTAATAATTCTATATATCAAACACGCCTTCTATAACAAAATAGAATATAAAAGTTATTTTTACACTTTAAATTATTTATAAAAAAGTCAGCAATAAGCTGACTTTTTAATACATATAATAAGTGAATTTTAGATCTTCAATCGGCCAATATTATCCGATAATACTTTTTCACCTATCCCTTTCACCTTAATTAAATCATTAACTGATTTAAAACCACCAACCTGATCACGATAAGCAACAATAGCTTGCGCTTTTTTCTGACCAATTCCTTTTAACGTTACTAAATCATCGACCGTTGACTTATTTAAATGAATAACTTGTTCAACTACCACAGTATCATTTGACACAGTGGCGTCTGCAAACACCAAGTTGCTATTTAAAAGTAAGATTGAGGTTAGTAGCGCACAGGTAAGTGCTTTCAGCGATAAAACGTTCATATTAAATCCTTGTAAAGATATCCATTAAAAGTTAAAGCATTAGATAAACAACAAAATGCTACTTATAGTTTTAGTTATAAAATAAATTTTTGTCAAATACATTTCAAATCACACAAAACTCGTTAGAATATGCAGTCATAATTTTCGTACCCCTATTAAAATTACGCTATGATCAAAAAAAGCTGCTTACTAACGCCCACTTTAGCCAAAAATACCCTAACCAGAGTTGATAAAAAAACCTGGCATAATCTGCAAGGCTCTAGTGATAGCATTGCGTTATATCACAGCGCATTAGTCAGTGATGCGCCAATATTATTGGTTACGCACGACACACCAACAGCACTCAAACTAGAACATGAATTACGTAGTTTAAAGCAAGATGCTGATGACTTAGCCCTATGCTTATTTCCTGATTGGGAAACATTACCTTACGATACTTTCTCTCCCCATCAAGATATTATTTCTCAACGTCTAGCAACACTTTACCAATTATCACGTATGAAGAAAGGCATCGTCATCGTGCCCGTGACCACCTTGGTACAAAGGTTAGCCCCAAAAAAATATATAGAATCAAATAGTTTCATTATTAACAAAGGGGATAAAAAAGACTTACACCAGCTTAGACAAACGTTAGAGTCCTGTGGTTATCGCAGTGTTGACCAAGTAATGGAACATGGCGAATTTTCTGCACGTGGTGCAATTTTAGATGTTTTTCCCATGGGTAGTAATATCCCATTTCGTTTAGATTTTTTTGACGATGAAATTGATGAAATTCGCTTATTTGACCCAGAAAATCAGCGTTCAAGTGAAAAAGTAGACAATATAAACTTATTACCTGCACATGAATTTCCAACTGATAAAGAAGCAATAAATTTATTTCGTAGCCAATTTCGTGAGTTATTTACAAGCTCGATAGACAAAGAGTCAATTTATCATCAAGTAAGTAATGGCATTCTACCGCCAGGTATTGAATACTACTTACCGCTGTTTTTCAACAACCAAAATAACACTGATGCAAGCAGTAGTAGCTTATGCGACTATTTATCGCCTGATACGCTCATTGTTGTATCGGGAGACATTGATAAATCACTCCAACAATATTGGCAAGATATTCATTATCGGTATGAAAACCGACGTTACGATCCAACGCGTCCGTTATTACCGCCAGAGCAATTATTTTTAAATGAAGAATTACTTTATACCGAGTTAAAACCGTTTGCTCGCATTACAATTGAAGCGTGTACGCCAATAGCACAAACTAGCGAAGTTGAGAAAAAACAAAAATCGAGTGCCATTCATTTTGATGTTGAAACATTACCAGACTTAACCATAGACCATAAACTTAAACACCCTTTTGAATTAATAAACAATTTTATCAGTGATAAAGAAACCCCCAATAAAATATTATTTATTGCAGAAAGCCAAGGTCGACGAGAAAGTGTTTTAGAGTTACTCGCTCGCGATAACATCAAACCAACTATATTCAACACAATTGAAGATTTTATTGACTCCCCAGAACAACTTGGGATTAGTGTTAATGCACTCAGCCAAGGTTTTACTTTCCAAACAAAAAAACGAACCAAAGCCAGTACTAAAAATAATGCCATCGCTCTAGTAACAGAAGCAGAATTATTAGGTGATCATGTTCGTCAATCAAGACGACGAAATAAAACTCAAGATATTGAAACCGATGCTATCTTCAAAAATTTAGCCGAACTTTCTATTGGTCAGGCGGTTGTTCATATAGAACATGGTATTGGACGCTATTTAGGCTTACAAACGTTAGAAACAGGCGGAATTACGACAGAATTTTTAATGCTTAGCTATGCTAATGATGCAAAATTATATGTACCTGTTGCGTCTTTGCATTTAATTAGCCGTTATTCAGGCAGTGATCCTGAACATGCACCATTACATAAGTTAGGTACAGACACATGGAGTAAAGCTAAACAAAAAGCGGCTGAAAAAGTACGTGATGTTGCAGCTGAATTACTCGATATTTATGCCAACCGCGCAAGTAACACAGGCTATACTTTTAAACGTGATAAAGAAGAATACTTAGCTTTTAGCGATAGCTTTGGTTTCGAAGAAACGTTCGATCAACAACAAGCTATCAATGCAGTGATAAGCGATATGTTATCGCCTAAATCGATGGACAGACTCGTTTGTGGTGATGTTGGCTTTGGTAAAACCGAAGTCGCCATGCGTGCGGCTTTTGTTGCCGTAAATGATAACAAACAAGTCGCAATACTCGTACCGACCACCTTACTTGCCCAGCAACATTATGACAATTTTCGTGATCGCTTCGCCAACTGGCCAATCTCAATCGAAGTACTATCACGTTTTAAAACAGCCAAACAACAAACCGAAATAATCAAGCAAGTTGAATCGGGTCAAATAGACATATTAATTGGCACTCACAAACTATTACAAAACAGTATTAAGTATAAAGACTTAGGCTTATTAGTTGTCGATGAAGAACATCGATTTGGCGTAAAACAAAAAGAAAAAATTAAACAACTGCGCAGTAATGTCGACATTCTTACCTTAACTGCTACCCCAATTCCACGCACATTGAATATGGCCATGGGCGGCATGCGAGATTTATCCATTATTGCAACGCCACCAGCTAAAAGATTAGCCGTTAAAACCTTTGTGCGTCAACGTGATGATGCACTCATTAGAGAAGCGATTCTGCGAGAAACTTTACGGGGTGGCCAAGTATATTTTTTACATAATCATGTCGACACGATAGAGAAAACTGCCAGTGACATTCAAGCACTTGTGCCCGAAGCACGTGTTGTCACAGCGCACGGACAAATGCGTGAACGTGAACTTGAACGTATTATGAGTGATTTCTATCATCAACGATTTAACGTAATTGTGTGTACAACCATCATAGAAACAGGCATTGACGTTCCCAGCGCCAACACAATTATCATGGACAGAGCTGATCATTTAGGTTTAGCACAGTTACATCAATTACGTGGTCGTGTTGGTCGTTCTCATCACCAAGCTTATGCTTATCTGTTAACCCCCCATGAAAAACGCATGACAAAAGACGCTAAAAAGCGTCTTGAAGCAATCGCTTCGCTAGAAGATTTAGGGGCAGGTTTTACACTAGCAACACACGATTTAGAAATACGAGGTGCGGGTGAATTATTAGGCGAAGATCAATCAGGCTCTATGAGCCAAGTAGGTTTTAGCTTATATATGGAAATGCTTGACCACGCGGTAGAAGCATTGAAAGACGGTAAACAATTATCACTTAATCAAGTTACCGCTAAACAAACAGAAATAGAATTACGTTTGCCAGCCTTGATTCCAGAAAGTTATATTTTTGATGTCAGCATACGATTGAGCTTATACAAACGAATCGCTAGTTGTAAAAATAAAAATCAATTGGATGATATTCAAGTAGAATTAATCGACCGTTTTGGTTTATTGCCACAAGCAACAAAAAATTTAATTCATATTGCGAAAATCCGTTTAAAAGCCCAAACTATTGGTATATCACGTATTGAAGTAAGTGAAAAAAGTGGTTCAATTGAATTCAATGATGATACCAGTGTTGATCATATGTTGATCATTGCTTTAGTGCAAAAACAACCAACAATGTATAAGATGGTACCACCTAACAAATTAAAATTTACTCACAAAAGTGACAATGAACAAGCAAGATTTAACTTAATCAGTAACTTATTAAATGAGTTAACGGCAACAAAATCAAAATAACAAACGTAATTAACTTAAAACTAATATCAGATATCAAACGCGGACTATTAATGAAATTAAATTCAGCTTTCTTCTATTCACTGCTTACGCTTAGCCTTTCTCAGCTTACAATGAATACAGACGTTTGGGCGCAAAATCAAAAAAATGCGGACACTGACCGATGGTTTGAAATTGAAGTTATATTATTCAAGCAATTAGCTGATAAAGCTAACTTAAAAGAAAAATTTCCAAAAGGTATTAATGCCTCAACATTGCCTAAGTATAAGCACTCTTTTGATCTACTAGGTTCATATCTACAGCCAAATTTAACAAATATCAAACAATTGATGCCTCACTGCGGTGAATCAAAACCACAGCAATTCCAATTCTTAGCTGAGCCACTTCAAAATGTAGGTCAAGTGCAAGTTGATAGCCAATTTAACTTGATAGAAACTGAATTAAACCAAACAAGGCCCCAAATAAACGATCAAATAAATGAACAATCAAGCACAACCCCTATCACTTTAGACTTACAGAAAGAAGATTTAGCTAAAGCAATTTTCTCAACTAAATCGCTTTGTATTATTACGCAAACAGAAATGGCAAACATACTTGATAAAGAACAACTTGACCATTTCAATATTGACTCATTTGGGGTGGATGCTTTACCAAGTAAATTAAATGCCATGGGGTTACATGATAGTGAGAAACCTTATTTAATTGCTGATGAGTCTTTATTATTAAAAGATATCTATCAAGGCTTACGCTGGAGTAAAGAATTCCAACCTTTACTACATTTTGGCTGGCGACAAGTGGGTATCACAGAAAAAGATGCCATTCCACTTAAACTGTTTGCCGGCGATCATATTGAATATCAATATCAAAAAGCACTTAATATCTATCAAGCTGAAGTTGAAGAAGCTAACGCGATAGAAAAAAACTTACTTGAAAAATTATCCCAAAATCAAACGAGTGTTGATAATGAATTCAAAATAGCTCAAGCACAAAAGCCACAAGTGTTAACTCAAACACAACTATTTTCTCGCCTTGACGCTTTAGAACAAAGCACCTCAAGTGACGCAATAGATAACGAGATAATTAATAATATTGTAAATCAAATTGATAAACAAAACCTTGATACACTTTTAACTCAAATAACGCAAAGTGAAAGCAACCTAACTAACGACATCGATATAAACGATGAAATACCTCATGGTATTCTGCCAGTTACTAGGAAAAAATTACCTCACTCTCTACTGCAACCATGGTTTTTAGACGGTTTTTTAAAAATACATTTAGATCATTACCTTTATATCACTGCTGATTTCAATTTGTATAATCAAGACCCCATTGAAACCATCTCTGACAATGGCATTTCTGATGAGGTTAAGCTCATTAACTTTAGTCAAAACCGACGGGTAATCACAGGTGAGATTCATTACTTTGATCACCCCTACATTGGGATGGTTATACAAATAAGACGCTTTGATCCTAGCAAACCCGAAGGTGAGCGCGTAAGTCAAGCAATCAGATAAAAATTAGCAAGGAACACCATGAATAAAGAAACTGAAATTCAAGCCGCTGTATTTCGACGTTTACTAGCACATTTAGATAATCGAAAAGACGTACAAAATATAGAACTCATGAATTTAGCAGGGTTTTGCCGTAATTGTTTTAGTAAGTGGACAGTGGCTGAAGCTGAAAAACTAGGTGTAGCTATAGACATTGATAGCGCTCGCGAACAAGTTTATGGCATGCCTTATAGCGAATGGAAAGAAAAACACCAACTCCCTGCAACAGAAGAGCAACTTGCTAAATTCAATGAGTTAAATAATTCCAGTAAATAGCCCCATTAATAAATAATGATAAAAGTAACCGTTAATAAAGCCAAATAATTCATCGAACTAGCTTTACTTTCTTCTTAATCTTCCTATGTTTGAGCCACTATTATATAGTGGCTTACGACTTATCTTTATAAATACTATTTATTAATAAATGGAGATTACATTGGAAGACAACAACATAAACACCAAACACATAAGTGTAGATATTGGCCTAGGGTATGAACAAGAGATAGCGGGCTTATTTCAATTTGGGGAAAACGGACCAAGTTTAATAGATGCAATCACCTTTGTTTTTAGTCAAACGCTACAAAGAGATATGTTTTTCGGGTCGTGGGCTCAAGCTTATCGTAATGGTAATGGCGAATACAGACTCAAGATCACCAGCCCTAACAACGATGTATCGGCATACCAAGAATTAGTTCCTAAATACATTGACGCGGGTAAACAGGCCATGGCAAGTTATTACGAAAATGTGCCCTATTCTGTACGAAAAGGCTGGGAATTTCTACTGCCCTTTGGCCTAGCAATGGCAAATATAAAGTCTATCCAATTACTCCATTTTCCGCCATTAGAAACCTTTACCTACAAAGATTACCTATATTCCCCTACCAATCGACGATGGGAATGTTTATTAGCACAAAGTAGTTTCAATGGGATAAATAATACGCCAGTTGAACGTATTATTGATGTAGCGCCAATCGCGGCTCCAGGTGGCGCAGGTAAAGAACTCACTGACTATAATCAAGATTTTATTCCTTATGTTAAAGCGCAATTAAACAATTTTCTACGCCCGCTAGAAGCCACTAATAACGAACTAACGCAACCTGTTGTTGCCTACGGTGGCCCTGTGCATGAATGGCTACAACAAGCCTTTTCACTGAAAACTACACCGCAAACACTCGACATCATTAAATTAACGGTCTTAGATAGCAAAGGTACTGGTAGTGCGCCCTGTACTTGGGTTTTATGTGCTAATCACCCAAGTGAATATCTGTATGATACTGATATTCCATTAAAAGATGCCAACAAACCTAACGGAGAATACCCTGCTCCTATTGAAGTGATGTGTCAGGATTTAATTGCGGCAGGTTGGCAAGCGCATATGTCTGAGAATCCGGGTGATGATCCCTACAAAACCCTGACAATGATGGAAAACCGTTGGGGCTGGGATCCAAAAACTAACAAGGTCAAAACCGATAAAATTGATGATTTGTTAGCTATTATGAAAGAACAAAATCAAGCTTTTAACCTAGATAATAACAGCTTTACTCCCACTCCTGAACAAACCGCAGCCAACACATTTGCTATACAACGTAATGGCACAGCAGATAACTATGCAACCTACGCTATAGATATTACAGCCAAAAATATTTTCTCTGAAGTCGCAATGGCTAAACAGGCCACTTTTGATAAAACACACCAATTAATGCAAGTAGGCGGTTACCTCATCGACTGGAAACCCGCCACCTCAGACGATGAGGTTATCGATTACCGCGTATTAAAATATGACCGAAATAGCAGTAATCCACTTGCTGAAAAAGTCGTGGCATACGGAAAATGGCCCAAAGATAAGTTTTTTAGTAATTATAGACCCAATTATGGCGCAACCTATGCACAAATTGAATTACTCGGTTTCCCAGGCTATGTGCTTAGTATAATTCCCGCAGAAGGAAGACGAAGTTATCAATTATGGAGCTTTGATCCCTTGGCCGAAGATGATTGTCTGTCTGCTGGCGAATTTCAAACAGGTGGTTTCCGTGATATAAGCGCAGATAGAGAATTATACCCCATAGGTAATTATGTATTAGACCGGAAAGGTGCTAATTACCGAGTATGGAGTTTTGATCCGCAATCAACCCCACCACTTGCCTTACCCACAATTCAAGAAGGTAACTGGACTCATATAGACGAAACAGACGCAATGGCAGTATTAGGTGAGTATATTGTAACGTGGAAACCTAACAATATTGCAGCAGGTTGCCAGTTATGGTTATTTGATGCTAGCCAAACTGACCCTCTCGGCAGTCAAGCCGTAAAAACTTCAACACTTCCTAAAAACTTTGAACAACACACCAGTTTATTCGGCGTTATTCCAAGTCAACCAGCTGACCAAGCAGCACAAAAAACACCTGGCACTATCGAATTTATGCGCGATAAAATAGAACATGTTGTGTATTACATGGTAGAAAGCCGCTCTTTCGATAATGTGCTTGGCTGGTTGTACGAAAAAGGAAAACAAGACGGACTACACTGGGTAGGTAAAGCTGATGATGGTTTTCGCGGCTTAGATACATCAATGAACAATACATTACCTAACGGTAAACAAGCCTTTGTTAGCCAATATCAGCAAGGAAAACTCAGTAATGATTATGTGCTGGGTGGTCCTGCACAAGATCCGTGGCACGACAACAGTGACGGATTGATGCAAATGTTTCATGGCTATAACGGTTATGCCGAACGCACTCAACCCACTATGGACGGCTTCGCTTGGAACCAAAATAGCGCAGCCGTAATGACGAATTTCAGTCCTGAACAGCTCCCCGTATTAAATGGCCTCGCGAAAAACTTTGCCGTAAGTGACGATTGGTTCAGTTCATTGCC
Organism: Colwellia sp. E150_009; assembly: GCF_053543955.1. Taxonomy (NCBI): domain Bacteria; kingdom Pseudomonadati; phylum Pseudomonadota; class Gammaproteobacteria; order Alteromonadales; family Colwelliaceae; genus Colwellia; species Colwellia sp. E150_009. Next base: position 1,128 of record NZ_JBHFOM010000014.1, on the reverse strand, counting down.
TGGTGGCACTGATGTTAATCGAGGCTTTTCGGTTAGCGGTTCTGCTTATGATCGACTAGGTACATGGGAAGGAGGGAAGGCTTATCAAGACTGGCCTGATCAAGCCCATCGTCAGTCTTTCTGGAAAACACTGTGGAACCACGGACAGGAAGATTGGAAAATCTATTATAATGTTATTTGGGATAAGGCTGTTTTTACTTACCAACTCTATTTAAAAGGCCAAATTCAAGCGGTAGATGCAGCATGGGCTAAAGCAGTACTGCAAGAAAAAGGAACTAATAACCTACCAAACTCACAGTGGATATCACCAATGGAACAATTCTATGATGATATAAAATATAACAAACTGCCCCGTTTTAGTTATATTGAACCCGCTTGGGTAGGAGAAAGCTGCACCTCCTATCATCCGGGATCTTCATCCTCTGGTATCGCTTCCGTAGTACCTGCTGAACGTGCCCTTAATGATATTTATGAAGCGTTAAGCAGTAATCCAGACATTTGGTCAAAAACATTGCTTGTGGTAACTTTCGATAAAAATGGTGGCCTGTTCGATCATGTGCCACCGCCTTATGCCAATAAACCTTGGCCAAACGATTCCAGCGATGGTTTTGAGTTTGATATAAAAGGCCCCCGTGTACCGGCAATATTTGCATCACCATGGATCAAATCCAACACAGTAATGAGAGCGAGTAACGGCCAAGGATTTGACTCAACGTCTTTTGCTGCGACTTTATTAAATTGGTATGGTATTGCCCCTGGCACATGGGGACTGGGGGATCGTATTGCTAAAGCACCAACGATAGAAGGCGTTTTAAATGAAGAGAAAGCACGTAACAGCGTTCCAAAACTTTCTGTTCCTTATGATAAAAGCTTTCCTAAAAACACAAATACCTAAGAAACTTAACCTATCACAAAAATAAAGATAGTAAAAAAATAAATGGATGCTTTAACAGAGCATCCATTTAACAACGGGATGACTCTATCAAATAATTAACTAACCTGAGCTCGGCTTAACAAATGCTTCTCTAGCAGCTATTTTTCCTTACTTCTACGTTAAATTTACTTGCAATAGACCAGCTATTGACGCGAAATTTGCCTTGAATTAAGAAAAACTATCAAGCTAGAGAT